>NZ_JBSFWR010000003.1:0-214958 GCF_053594915.1 Kitasatospora sp. NPDC002543
GTCAACATATCTGGCGTTGACTTTTGGCACGCTGTTGAGTTCTCAAGGAACGGACGCTTCCTTCGGACCGCCTTCCAGCGGACCCTCCGGGCTTCGTTCTTTCGTGTTTCCAGCTTATCAGACGTTTTCCGCCCCGTTTTCCGGAGTTTCATTCATCGGATTCGCTTTCCGCTTTGCCGCCCCGGTCTCCCGCGGCGACTCCGGAACTGTACGGGGACCGGCCCGCCACATGCAAATCGTCCCGCCCCGCTGTCGCGGGACGGGACGATCCGGTGTCCGAGCGCCGTCAGGCGCGGCCCATCTCCTCGGCGATGGCCGCCGCGAAGGTGTCGATGTCCGCCTCCGTGGTGTCGAAGGCGCACATCCAGCGGACCTCGCCGGTGTGCTCGTTCCAGAAGTAGAAGCGGTAGCGCTTCTGCAGCCGCTCGCTCACCTCACGCGGGAGGATCGCGAACACCGCGTTCGCCTGGACCGGGCGGACCACCTCGACGCCGTCGATCTCCCGGACCGCGGCCTCCAGGCGGCTGGCCATCGCGTTGGCGTGGCCGGCGTTGCGCAGGTAGAGGTCGCCGGAGAGCAGCGCCTCGAACTGGACCGAGACGAAGCGCATCTTCGAGGCGAGCTGCATCGAGGTCTTGCGCAGGTACCTGATGTTGCGCACCCGCTCCGGGTTGAGCACCACCACGACCTCGCCGAACAGCAGGCCGTTCTTCGTCCCGCCGAAGGAGAGCACGTCGACGCCCACGTCGGTGGTGAAGGCCCGCAGCGGCTGGCCGAGCGAGGCGGCGGCGTTGGCCAGGCGGGAGCCGTCAACGTGGACGAGCATGCCCAGCTGGTGGGCGTGCTCGGTGATCGCGCGGATCTCGTCGACGGTGTAGAGCGTGCCGAGCTCGGTGCTCTGGGTGATGGAGACCGCGAGCGGCTGCGCGCGGTGCTCGTCACCGAAGCCCCAGGCCTGCTGGTCGAGCAGCTCGGGGGTGAGCTTGCCGTCCGGGGTGGGGACGGTGAGCAGCTTGATGCCGCCCATCTTCTCCGGGGCGCCGCCCTCGTCCACGTGGATGTGGGCCGACTCGGCGCAGACCACCGCGCCCCAGCGCGGGAGCAGCGACTGGAGGGCGACCACGTTGGCGCCGGTGCCGTTGAAGACGGGGTAGGCCTCGGCCTTCTCGCCGAAGTGGCGGCGGAAGACGTCCTGGAGGTGGGCCGTGTAGTCGTCCTCGCCGTAGGCGATCTGGTGACCGCCGTTGGCGAGGGCCACCGCGGCGAGGACCTCCGGGTGCACGCCGGCGTAGTTGTCGCTGGCGAAGCCGCGGACGGCGGGGTCGTGCCGCCGTACCGCGTCCGTACGGGTGAGGTCGGTCATCGGGCTGTCAGCCACAGGTGCTGTCCGTTCAGTTCTGCTGCGGGGCGGTCCCAGAGGCCCGCCAGGTGTCCGGCGAGGTCGGCGGTGTCGGTGAAACCGGCGAACTTCGCCTCCGGCTTCTCGGCCCGCATTTCGGGGCTGACCAGCGCCTTGATGACCAGGATCGCAGCCGCCGCGGTGGGCTCGCCGTCGGGGGCGGTGGTCTCCTTCTTGAAGGAGTCGGCCATGGCGAGGGTCCACGCCTCGGTGGCGGCCTTGGCGGCCGCGTAGGCGGCGCCGCCGGCGGTGGGCTTGTGCGCGGCCGCGGCGGAGATCATCGCGTAGCGGCCGGCGGTGCTGCGGACCAGCGCGGGCTGGAAGGCCAGCGAGGTGTGCTGGAGGGTGCGCACGACGGTGTCGTGCAGGAAGTCCCAGTCGTCCAGCCGGGTGTCGAAGAAGGTCTTGCTGCCGCGCCAGCCGCCGACCAGGTGGAACAGGCCGTCGACGTGACCGTGCTCGGACTCCAGGTGGTCGGCCCAGTCGTGGACCTCCTGGGGGTCGAGCAGGTCGATCACCTGGCCGCTGACCTTGGCTCCGCGGACGGCCACCCGGGTGGCGTCCAGGGCGGACTCCAGGCGCTGCGGGTCGATGTCGGCACCGATCACGGTGGCACCGTCGGCGGTGAGGCGGCGCAGCACGGCGCGTCCGGCCGGGCCGCTGGCACCGGCGACGGCGATGACCTTGCCGGCCAGCGGGGCGTTGGTGGAGGTGGTCACGCGGCGGCTCCCTGGATACCGGTGCCGGTGATGCCGGCGGTGGCGGCGATGACGCCGCTCAGCTTCTTGTTGAGGGCTTCGTAGAACATGCTCAGCGGGAACTCGTCCGGGACCACGGCGTCGCACAGGGCCTTGTTGAGGGCCTTGCCGTCGGTGATGTCGAGCGGCAGCGCCTCGGGGCCCTTCGCCCAGGTGGAGGCCGGGTGCGGGGTGAGGTAGCGGGAGACCAGCTCGTAGGCGGCGATCCAGTGGGCCGACTTGGGCCGGTCGATGCCGTCGCGGTACAGGGTCTCGATCTCGCCGCAGAGCGCGTTGGTGACCTGCGGGGCGAGCTCCCAGTCGATGCTGAGGCGGTTGTCGCGCCACTGCAGCGCGCCGTTCTTGTGCAGGTAGGCGAAGAGCAGCTGGCCGCCCATGCCGTCGTAGTTGCGCACCCGGTCACCGGAGACCGGGAAGCGGAACAGGCGGTCGAAGAGGACCGCGTACTGGACGTCGCGGGCGTGCGGGTTGCCCTCGGTCTCCAGCTGCACCGCCTCCTTGAAGGTGGTGAGGTCGCAGCGGAGCTCCTCCAGGCCGTACATCCAGAACGGGCTGCGCTGCTTGATCATGAAGGGGTCGAACGGCAGGTCGCCGTGGCTGTGGGTGCGGTCGTGGATGAGGTCCCACAGGACGAAGGTCTCCTGCGCGCGCTGCTGGTCCTGGAGCAGGCCCTCGGCGTCGGCCGGGATCTCCAGGCCGAGCTGCTGGACGGCGCTGGTGGAGACGGCGCGGAAGCGCGCGGCCTCGCGGTCGCAGAAGATGCCGCCCCAGGTGAAACGTTCCGGCGCCTTGCGGACGGCGACCGTCTCCGGGAAGAGCACGGCGGAGTTGGTGTCGTAGCCGGCGGTGAAGTCCGTGAAGGTGATCGGCACGAACATCGGGTTGTCGAAGCGGGTCCGCTCCAGCTCGGCCAGCCAGTCGGGCCACACGACGCTCAGCAGGACGGCTTCCAGGTTGCGGTCCGGGTTGCCGTTCTGGGTGTACATCGGGAAGACGACGAGGTGCTCCAGGCCGTCCTCGCGCTGCGCGGCGGGCTGGAAGGCCAGCAGCGAGTCCAGGAAGTCGGGCTCCCGGTAGCCGGTGTCGGCCCACTTGGCGAGGTCCGCGTCGACGGCGGCGAGGTAGGCGGCGTCGTGCGGGAAGTTCGGGGCGAGCTCCTCGACGGCGGCGCGGACGGTGGCGACCAGCGGGTCGACCGTGTGCCGCTGGACGGCGGCCAGGTCGATCGAGCCGTCCTTCGACTGGAGCGGGCGCAGCGTCTCGACGGCCTCCTTCAGGCGCAGCCAGGCCGGGTGGCCGGCGAGGGTCGAGACCGGGGCGTCGGCCGCCACAGCGAGCCTTGGCGAAAGATTCTGCATCGTGGACTCACTTCGACAGGAGTTATTTCAACGAGGACACCATAAGTACGAAAGGTTCTCCCGTTCAAGGGGGTCGATACCGACAAAGTTCCGGCGCGCCGCCGCTCCGGCGCCGAAACCTTCGGCGGGAGGCGGGTTGTCCGGCATGTGGACTGTGATCTGGATGATCTGGACAGATGCGCCGTTCTGATGCGAACCTCCCCGCATGCTCCCGGCGGTGATCACGGTGGCCGAACGCCACGACAGCCCGTTCCGGGCGCCCTCCCGTCGGCACGTCTGCCGTCGCTGTCGCTGTCGCGCGCGCGGCCATTGCTGCCGCTGTCGCCGCTGCTGTTGACCGGTCCGCCGCCGACCCGGCTGCCACCGGTCCGGCCCGGAGGGCGCCGCGGACGCGGGCCCGTACGCCGACCATGCCGCGTGTGTTCCGGCGCCGCCACCGGGGGGAAGTGACCCGCCGGGATGCGGGCCGCCCGTCGCGCCCTCCCGTGCCATTCCTCGTCCCCCCGTTCCGCCGGTCCTTTCCCTGGAGCCCCGTCATGACCCTCCGCAAGCCGTCCGCCGCACTGCCCCTCGCCGCGCTGGTCGCCGCCGCGGCCGTGCTGACCGCCTGCGCGCCGCAGGATTCGAAGTCCGACACCGCCTCCGGCACCCCGGGCGCGGCCGGGACCGCGGCGGGCTGCGCGCCGGGGGCGCTGGCCACCCGCACCGCCGGAACGCTGACCGTCGGCACCGACAAGCCCGCGTACGACCCGTGGTTCTCCGAGGACAAGCCGGAGAACGGCAAGGGCTTCGAGTCCGCCGTGGCCTACGCGGTCGCCGAGAAGCTCGGCTACCCGAAGGAGAAGGTCAGCTGGGTGGTGGCGCCGTTCAACAAGGCGACCGCCCCGGGCGCCAAGGACTTCGACTTCGACATCAACCAGGTGTCCGTCAGCGACGAGCGCCGGCAGGCGGTGGACTTCTCCTCCGGCTACTACGACGTGCGCCAGACCGTCATCGCGCTGAAGAACTCCAAGGCGGCGAGCGCCAAGAGCATCGCCGACCTCAAGGGCGCCAAGCTCGGCGCCCAGGTCGGCACCACGAGCCTGGACACCATCACCGACACCATCAAGCCGACCACCCAGCCGGCCGTCTTCGACTCCAACGACCTAGCCAAGGCCGCTCTGAAGAACGGCCAGATCGAGGCCCTGGTGGTGGACCTGCCGACGGCCTTCTACATCACCGGCGCCGAGGTGCCGGAGGCCCAGGTGGTCGGCCAGTTCGAGGTGACGGCCAAGGCCGAGCAGTTCGGCCTGGTGCTGGACAAGGGCTCCAAGCTGACCGGCTGCGTCTCCCAGGCCGTCGACGCGCTGCGCGCCGACGGCACGCTGGCGAAGCTGGAGAAGCAGTGGCTCTCCGACGCCGTCTCGGCACCGGTGCTGAAGTGAGCGCTGATCTGGGCCCCGGGCTGAGCGGTGAGGCCTCGGACGGCTCGGTTCCCACGGGGCTCGCCAAGGCGCCGGCGGCGCGCACCGGAACGGCGGCCGGAACGGTGGCCGGAACGGCGGAAGGGGCGGTGGAAGGCGCGGTGGCCGGAACGGCGAGTGGATCGCCGGCCGGGGCGCCGGCGGCGGAGGACGGCTACCGCCCGTCCGAACGGCGGCTGGCGCACGAGGCGTACCGGCGCGCCCGGGCCCGCCGCTCGGCGCTGATCGCCTCCGCGTCGACCCTGGTGACAGCCGTCGTGCTCTACCTGCTGGTCGTCAACTCCCCCGGCTGGGAGGTGACCCGGCGGACCTTCTTCAACCTCGACTACGCCCGCCAGGCGCTGCCCGAGGTGCTGAAGGGGCTGCGGCTGAACCTGGAGCTGATGCTCGGCTGCGGCGCCCTGATCCTGGTGTTCGGGCTGCTGCTGGCGGTGCTGCGGACGCTGCGCGGGCCGGTCTTCCTGCCCGTGCGGCTGCTGGCCACCGCGTACGTGGACTTCTTCCTCGGGCTGCCGATGATCATCTGCCTGCTGGTGATGATCACCGGGGTCCCGGCGCTGCGGCTGACCGGAGTGACCACGGATCCGCTGCTGCTGGGCGGGGCCGCGCTGGTGCTGACCTACTCGGCGTACGTGTCGGAGGTGTTCCGCTCCGGCATCGAGTCGGTTCACCCGAGCCAGCGGGCGGCGGCCAGGTCGCTGGGGCTGACCAACGCGCAGGCGATGCGCTACGTGGTGCTGCCGCAGGCCGTCCGCCGGGTGGTGCCGCCGCTGCTCAACAACCTGGTGAGCCTCCAGAAGGACACCGGGCTGGTCTCGATCGGCGGCGCGATCGACGCGGTGTACGCGGCGAAGATCATCGCGGCCCGTTCCTTCAACTTCACGCCGTACCTGGTGGCGGGGCTGGTGTTCATCGTGCTGACCATTCCGCTGACCCGGTTCGCCGACTGGCTGACCGCCCGGATGAACCGCCGCCAGCTGCAGGGAGGTGCGGTGTGACGGCGAACGAGGTGCTCCGGCTGGAGTCGGTGCGCAAGTCCTTCGGCGACCAGGTGGTGCTGCGCGACGTGGACCTCGCCGTGGCCGAGCACTCGGTGACGGCGCTGATCGGCGCGTCCGGCTCCGGCAAGTCCACGCTGATGCGCTGCGTCAACCTGCTGGAAGGGATCGACGACGGGGCGATCTTCCTGGACGGTGAGGAGATCACCGATCCGCGCGCGGACGAGGACGCCGTGCGGCGCCGGATCGGCGTGGTGTTCCAGTCGTACAACCTGTTCCCGCATCTGACGGTGCTGGAGAACATCACGCTCGCGCCGCGCCGGGTGCACCGGGTGGCCCGGGCCGAGGCGGAGGGCCGGGCGCTGGAACTGCTCGACCGGCTCGGGTTGGCGGCCAAGGCGAAGGAGTACCCGGACCGGCTCTCCGGCGGGCAGCAGCAGCGGGTCGCCATCGTGCGCGCGCTGGCCACCGGGCCCCGGCTGCTGCTCCTGGACGAGATCACCGCGGCGCTCGACCCGGTGCTGGTCGGCGAGGTGCTGTCGGTGGTGCGGGACCTCAAGGAGCAGGGGATGACGATGGTCCTCTCCACCCACGAGATGGGCTTCGCCCGCGAGGTCGCCGACCGGGTCTGCTTCCTGGACAACGGGGTGGTGCTCGAACAGGGGCCGCCGGAGCAGGTGTTGGGGGATCCGCAGGAGGAGCGGACCCGGCAGTTCCTCAGCCGGGTGGTCGCCTCGGGGCGGCTCCAGGGCTGAGCGGCTCCAGGGCTGAGCGGCCCCCGTCGGCTCGGGCCCGCTGAGCGGGTCGGGCCGAGCGGGCCCGGCTCGGCCGGCTCTGAGCGGGTCGGGCCTGCGGCTGGGGACGGAGGCAGGCGTAGGGCAGGCGTGCGGCCATGGCTTCGCTACGACGGGCACCACTGTGCGCCCCCGTACGCGCCCTGGCCGCTCCCGGCCGGCTGCGGTGATCGTGGACCGGACGTCCGTCGCCGCGCCCGGGGGCGGCGAACAGGCGACAACGGACCGCGAACAGATGACAGCCGACAGATTTCATCATCTGTTCGCTGACCGCTGTCCGTCCACATCTGTTCGCCGCCCCCGGCGCCCACCGCCCCGGGAGGCCGCCGTTGCACGGACCCGCCCTGGTCAACTGGCTCCTCGCCCTCCTCGCCGCCGGCGCCGGCACCTCCTGCCTGGCCCGGCTGCGCCACTCCCCCTGCGGCCCGGTCGCCGCACACCCGCCGCTCGCCCGTGAGTCCGACGCGGCCGAGGCCCTGATGGGGCTCGGCATGGCCGCCATGGCCGTCACCGGCGCCACCGTCCCCGCCACCGTCTGGGCCGCGCTCTTCGGCCTCCCCGCCACCGCCTTCCTGCTCGCCGCCGTCCACGCGCCGGCCGGTCGCGCGCACCGGCTGCACCACGCGGTCGGCGCGCTCGCCATGACGTACATGGCCCTCGCGATGGCGACCGCCTCCGGCCACGGGCACCATCCGGCCGCCACCGGCCTTCCGGTCCTGACCGGGGCGCTCCTCCTCTACTTCGGCGGCTACACCCTCTGGACCGGCAGCCGACTACTTCGCACTCCGGCGGGCACCCTCGCGGTCGGCACCGCCGGCCTGCCGCAGGCCTGCCGGCTCACCATGGGGATCGGCATGTTCGCCATGCTCCTGACCATGTGACGGCCCGGCCGTGCGCCGACCGGGCGGATGCGCCGGCCTCGCGGCCCACCCGCCCGGCGCCCCAAGCCCCCCGTCCGGGCGTGGCGTTGGTCACTGGCCGGTCGAAAGCCGTTCCACCGGACGTCGCCAGCGCATAGGTTGGCGGGGAGCGCGTTGTCGCGTTCCGTGCGTACTCGGGGAGCCCATCGATGCCTGCCCTGATCGGCCTGCTGCTGCTCGGCCTGCTGCTGTCGACCCTCGCGCCCCGGCTACTGGCCCGGGCCCGTTGGGCGGAGCGCGAACCCGTGCTGGCGCTGCTGGTGTGGCAGTGCCTGGTGGTGGCGGTACTGCTGTGCTGCGCGCTGGGCCTCCTGCTGGCGGCCTCCGCCGCCCTGCCGGAGCTGCGCGTGCTGGTCTTCTCTGGCGCGCCGCACGGCGTGGAGGCGGCCTACGGCCTCCAGGAGGCCGAGGGCTGGGGCCGGCTGTGCGCCGCGGTGCTGGCCGCGGGCGGGGTGCAGACGGTGCTGGCGCTCACCCGGGAGGTCCGTACGGCCAAGGCCCTGCGCAACCGTCGGCACGCCCAACTGGCGACCCGCGCACCGGAGTTGCCGGACTCCATCGAGACCGCCCGGAGCCGCCGGGAGCGGCTGGTGGTCCTGGAGAACGTCCGCCCGGAGGCGTGGTCGCTGCCCGGTCCGGACTCCCGGCTGGTGGTCACCACCGGCGCCCTCCGACAGCTGACCGACCGGGAGCTGGCCGCCGTGCTGAGCCATGAGCGCGGCCACGTCCGGGCCCGGCACCACTGGCTCCAGCAGTTCGCCCAGGCGCTCGCCTCCGGTTTCCCCGGGGTCGGCGTGTTCAGCACCTTCCGGGACCAAGTCTCCGAGCTGGTCGAGCTGGCCGCCGACGACCGGGCCGCCCGCCGGCACGGCCGGCACACCACCGCCCTCGCGCTGGCCGAACTCAACCTGGACCGCGGGGTGTTCGGATCGTGTCCGCCAGGCCTGGCCCAGTCCCCCAAGCGCGTCGACCGCCTGCTCGCAGGCCGGCCGCGGCTCTCCGTCCCGCACCGGCTCCGGCTCACCGTCGCGGCGCTCGCCGTGCCCGCCGTGGTCGTCCTGCTGGCCGCCGCGCCGGGACTGCACTCACTGCTCTGAGGTCAACCCCGAACCGCTGGCCTTAACTTGACGGCTGGTCAGTTCCCGTCTCCCCGGCGCCACAGCCCGCACCGGCCCCGTCCCCGAGGGTCAGCTCCAGCACCTGACGGTGGAGCGGCCGGGCCTGTTCGTAGCGGTCCCGGCCGGCCTCGGTGAGGGTGAGCTGGACGCCCCGCCGGTCGCTCTCGCACATCGCCCGGACGACCAGCCCGGCCTTCTCCAAGCGGGCGATCAGCCGGGAGAGCGCGCTCTGACTCAGATGGACGGTGTGGGCCAGCTCGCTCACCCGCACCGCGATCCCGCCGCCGCACGCCTCGACGAGGCGCTCCAGCACCTCGAACTCACTCATGCCCAGCCCGTACCGCTCGCCCAGCTCGCGGTCGAGCAGGCACGCCGTGGCGGCGTGCCGGGCCAACAGCTCGCGCCACTGCGATACGAGACCGGCCTCCGCCGGGGAGTCGAGTTCAGCCACGCCGCCACCCTAGCACGTGCACCGGCAATTATTGTGTTCACATCTAATTCATTTGCATTGAATGCACATGCATGTACTGTCCTCCCCATGACCACCGCGACCACCTCACCGCCCGATGCTCCGTCAACCAGCGGGCCGCACTGGACTCCCCGCCTCTGGGGCACCCTGATCGTGCTCTGCGCCGCCATGTTCCTGGACGCCCTGGACGTCTCCATGGTGGGAGTCGCCCTTCCGTCCATCGGCTCCGACCTGCACCTGTCCACCTCGACCCTGCAGTGGGTGGTCTCCGGCTACGTGCTCGGCTACGGCGGCCTGCTGCTGCTCGGCGGGCGCGCCGCCGACCTGCTCGGCCGCCGCCGGGTGTTCCTCGTCGCCCTGGGCGTCTTCGCCGCCGCGTCACTGCTCGGCGGCCTGGTCGACGACGGCGGCCTGCTGATCGCGGCCCGCTTCCTCAAGGGCGTCAGCGCGGCCTTCACCGCGCCGGCCGGCCTGTCGATCATCACCACGACCTTCGCGGAGGGCCCGGCCCGCAACCGCGCCCTGTCGATCTACACCACCTGCGGCGCCAGCGGCTTCTCGCTCGGCCTGGTGCTCAGCGGGCTGCTCACCTCGGTCGGCTGGCGCTGGACCTTCCTGATGCCCGTCCCGGTGGCACTGCTCGCCCTGGTCTTCGCCGTCCGGCTGCTCCCCCGGCCGGTCGAGGAGCGGGCCAAGGGCGGCTACGACGCACTGGGGGCGATCACCGGCACCGCGACCGTCCTGCTGCTGGTCTTCACCGTCACCGAGGCCCAGGGCGCCGGCTGGCTGAGCCCGCGCACCCTCGGCTCGCTGGTCGTGGTCGCCGCGCTGGCCGCCGCCTTCCTGCGGGTGGAGAGCCGCGCCGCGCACCCGCTGGTCCGGCTCGGCATCTTCCGCAACGGCTCGGTGGCCCGGGCCAACGTGGTCGCCTTCGCGATGACGGGCGCGTACGGCGGGTTCCAGTTCGTGGTCACCCTCTACCTCCAGCAGCTGCTCGGCTGGTCGGCCCTGGAGATGGCCCTCGGGCTGCTCCCCGCCGGGGCCTTCATCGCGCTCTCGGCGCCGTTCATGGGTCCGATCGTGGACCGCTTCGGCACCGGGCGGCTGCTGCCGATCGGCCTGTTCTCGCTGGTCGCCGCGTTCGCGCTGTTCCTGCGGCTGGACGAGCACAGCTCGTACCCGGGCCTGGTGCTGCCCTCGATGCTGCTGCTCGGGGTGGGCTTCGCGTTCGCCTTCCCGTCGGTGAACATCGCCGCGACCGACGGCGTGGCCGACGAGGAGCAGGGCCTGGCCTCGGGCCTGGTGAACACCGCCATCCAGGTCGGCACCGCGGTGGTGCTGGCCGGGGCGACCGCGATGATCACCGCCGGCAGCGCGGGCGGCGACAGCCCGCAGGCCCAGCTGGACGGCTACCGGCCGGCGCTGCTGTTCGTCACGGCGGTCGCCCTGGTCGGCCTGGTGGTCGCGACGGTGGGCGCCCTGGTGGACCGGCGCCGCACGTCAACTCCCGCGTCGGTACCGGATTATGATTACGCGACAGTCGGATCGACCGCGACCCGGGCCGAAGTCCTGACCGAGCACTGACCTTCATGCCCGGCCCGCAGCGGCCTGCGGGCCTCGGGCCATGGCGCCGGCTCCACCAAACCCCCGTGTTGGTGGAGCCGGCCGTCTTCGTGGTGGCCGCCCGGGCAGTGCCCGTCGGGGCACGGATCCCCCGGAGCGGCGGTCGGCTCCGCAAGTATATTGGCTCGGAGCCAACGAACGTTCGGAGCAGACACGATGGCACCTCGCGGGGATTCGGTCAATGAGGAGATGCGGCAACGCTCCCGCAGGCGCATCATGCGGGCCACCGTCGAACTCGTTGACCAGCGCGGGTACGCGGGCACCACGCTGACGGACATCGCCGAGCGCGCCGGGCTCGCCCGCGGGCTGCTCTCGTACTACTTCGACGGCAAACGGCTGCTGATGCAGTCCGCGACGCACCGGATGATGCACCAGTCCCTGGCCTGCTCACTGGCGGAACTGGCCCCCGGCGCCTCCCCCGACGCCCGGCTGGCCCGGGCGATCGACGTCGTGCTCGGGCTCGCGATGGACCACCCCCGGGTGATGCGCTCGCACCTCGCGCTGATCCTCGACCCGGACAACGGCGCCTTCGTCCAGGACCCGGAGCAGCAACAGCTCGGCGCCCTCCTCCAGGGACTACTGCGGGACTGGGGCGCGCCCGACCCCGCCGCCGAGCACGCGGTGCTGCGCAGCGCGCTGATGGGCGGTTGCATCGGAGTGCTGCTGCCGGGCGCCGAACTTCCGCTGGCGCCGATCCGGGCCGACCTCTTCCGCCGCTACGACCTGGCCTGGGAGCTGGGCGACCCGCCGCAGCCGGCCCCGCCGGAACGCGAACGGCCGCCGGCCCGCGGCTGACGGCGGGTGGGCGGCCCGGTGTCCGACTGCCGGGGGGCCTGGTGAGGGAGGGATCTCACAGGCCCCGGACGGCAGCGACTCAGCGTTCCTTCAGGATCGAGGCGAGCAGGTCTATCGTGCGCTCCGGCGTGAGACTGTCCACGCAGAGCCGCTCCATGACCTGGATGTAGGCGTCGACGTCGTCCCGCTTGTCCAGGTAGAGCGCACTGGTGAGCTGCTCCAGGTAGACCACGTCCGCGAGGTCCTGCTCCGGGAAGCGCAGGATCGTGAACGCCCCGGACTCGCCCGCGTGCGCGCCGAACCGGAACGGCATGACCTGGATCACCACGTTGGCCTGCTCGGCGACGTCGATCAGGTACTGCACCTGGCCGCGCATCACCTTGGGCCCGCCGACCGGCCGGCGCAGCGCCGCCTCGTCGATGACCGCCCACAGCCGCGGGCTGGCGCCCTCGGTCAGCAACTTCTGACGGCGCAGCCGGAGGCTGACCCGTCGCTCGACCTCCTCCTCGCTGATGACCGGCCGACTCTGGCCGAAAACCGCCCGTGCGTACTCCTCGGACTGGAGCAGTCCGGGGATGAACTGCACCTCGTAGGTGCGGATCAGCTGGGCGGCCTCCTCCAGACCGACGTAGGTCTGGAACCATCCCGGCAGCACGTCGTTGAAGCTGTGCCACCAGCCGGACTTGTTGGCCTCGCGGACGAGGCCGAGCAGGGCCTCCCGCTCGATGCCGTCGTCCACGCCGTACAGGCTGAGCAGGTCGGCGACGTCGCGCTCCTTGAAGCTGACGCGGCCGAGTTCCATGCGGCTGATCTTGGACTCGGAGGCCCGGATCGCGTAGCCCGCGTCCTCGCGGGTGATGCCGCGCGCCTCGCGAAGGCGTCGCAGCTGCGAGCCGAGGAGGATCCGGCGGACCATCGAGCCGCCGCCCGGCTGAACTGTGGTCATGCGGTCGAAACCTCCACCTAGGGCAAACAGCGCACAGTCTGCCATCAGTTGAGCGCTCACGGTGCCGATACTGACGGATGTTCCTATCAGTTCCGCGCTCCGCACACCAGGATGCACGTGCATCCGGCGCTTGCATATGCCAATAGTGCGACTGCACGTGAATCGACTCTTGCATCTGCAGTGAGCGCACACCACCATGGTGCACGTGCACCTGCACATCCCTGGCAATCCCGCGGGCTCCGCGTCGACCCCACGCGCGACTCCGTGCACCGACCCGACGGCATCCCCCGCGTCATCGGGCGTTCGAGTGCGCGCGCGCCTGGTCGAGGGGGCGGCCGAGCGGCCGAGCGAGTCGGAGGTGACCGGCATGACCCCGGCGGGTCCAGCCGTGTCCGCCCCCTTATGGGAGGAGCTCTTCATGAGCACCGGTACGGCTTTGGCGGTTGACCCCCATGTGGTCACCTGTACGCTCGCTCCTCGCTTCGAAGCCGTCAGAACCGCGCGTGACTTCGCCCGGACCACGCTTCAGCGCTGGGGCCTGACCGAGCTGTTCGACGACGTCGCGCTGGTGGCCTCGGAACTCGTGACCAACGCGCTCCGGCATGCGATCGGCGCACGGCCCGACCCGTCGGGCGGCGCCCAGGGCGAGTACGACTTTCCCACACAGCCGACCGCGGACGGCCGGCTGCCGATCCGAATAAGCCTGGTGCACCGCGCACCCCAGGTGGTCTGCGCGGTGAGCGATCCGAGCAGCATCGGGCCGGTCGCCCGGGAGGCCGACTTCGTCGCCGAATCCGGCCGTGGACTGCACCTGGTGGAGTCGTTCAGCCGCTCCTGGGGCTGGCACCCGCTGGGCAGCGGCAAGGTGGTGTGGGCGATGTTCGAGGCCGAGTCGGTCGGCGGCTCCCCGCTGGACGGACACCCCGTGCTCAGCGGGCGCTCACCGCTCGACGGCCCCCTCGACGCCGGCGGACGGCATCGGCGCTCGGCCTAGGACGGGGCCCCGGTCCCAGGACCGACCGTTCGGAGGGAGCCGCTCGGGGCGGGCTCCGCGCCGGCCGGCGTGCGGCCGGCCGGGAGGAACCCCGGGAGGACCACACCCCGGGCCCTTCCGTCGCCATGACAGCGCGGAGGTCGCCGCTGACATCACTTCGGACGTCGCCGCGGACCTCGTCACGGATGTCACTGCGGACGTCGCCGCGGACCTCGCCACGGATGCCGTCACGGACGGCTCCGGACCGCCGGGCGGCCGGCGGATCCGAGGAGAGGCTCCGGGGAGCGGCACCCGGAGGAGGCAAAGACAAAGGCCGTCGTGGTGTCGGCACCCACGACGGCCCCCCGATGGTGGAGCACGACGGTCGGTCAGACCGCCAGGTGGTCGAACTCCCCGTCCTTCGCCCCCAGCAGCAGGGCGGCGATCTCGGCCCGGGTGTAGATCAGCGCGGGACCGTCCGGGAACCGCGAGTTGCGCATCGCCACGTCGCCGCCCGGCAGGGCCGCGAACTCGACGCAGTTGCCCTGGGAGTTGCTGTGCAGGCTCTTCTGCCAGACCACCCCCTGGAGGTCGGTGGCGGCCATCCCGTTGTAGGTCTCGTACGAGCCGTGCTTGTCCTGCGAGTCGTGCATATAAATCTCCCGAAGAGCTCCGGAGTTGTCGTCCTGCGCGGCGCCCCCGGCGCCGCCGAAACGAACGGACCGGCCCCGTACCGGTCCGGCACAACGCCTCACTTGACGCGATGATAGCCGCAGTGCACGTGCATCAGCACGGGACATTGCAGGTGCACGAGGCCTTTTACCCTCAGCCGCGAACTCTTCACGGGCCCTTCTCCTGACGGTACGTAAACGGACATAGCCGATGAATCGTCGAGCCCGCGATAACCGGCCGTGAGCATCTCCCCGCTGAATGTTGATCTTCGAATGCCGGGAGTCGCACGCCTGTGACCCTCCGTCAGGCCGACCTCATGCTGTGAGACATCTCACGCGCCCCGGATGCAACGCCCGCCCCCTCCGACGACGTCCGGGCAAGCGCCGGTGATCGCACGGAGGTTGGGCGAAGAATGTCCGGATTGTAGGCAAAGCGCCCGGAGCCGTGCCGCAGACGCACCGGCTCCGCACCATGACCGCGCGAAACCCGTACGGCAGCCGACTGCAAGCCGGACGGGCCGATGTCCTACGATCTCCGGCATGAGCACCGCAGCCATCCCGGGCGCGCCACTGCCCGTCCGCACTCCAGGCTCCCGTGCGCGGGGGCGCCACCGTCGTCCCGAGCGCCCCGAGATCCCGGCCGGCGCCCCGGCCCTGGTGCTCGCCGTGCCCGCGACCGCCGGGCCCGAGTCCCGCTCGGTCGTCGAGGAGTTGCTCTCGATCGTCCGCACCGAGCAGAACGGCGTCCGGACCGCGGTCGGCTACCTCCCCGGCAACGGCCCCGAGGGCGTGGACGGCGAGGACCGCACCGTCGCCGAGCTGCTGGCCATGGCCGCCGAGGCGGGGCTTCCGACGCCCGTCCTGGTGCCGCTGGTGCCCGGTCCGCACACCTTCCTGACCGAGCTTCACGCGCTCGCCGCCGAGTACGGCGCGCCCGTCACCGACCCGCTGGGCCCGCACCCGCTGCTGGCCGAGGCCGTGCACGTCCGCCTGTCCGAGGCCGGGCTGGCCCGGGCCGACCGCGCCCGGCTGTTCGCCATCGCGACCGCCGCGGACGGCGTGGTGCTGACCACCGTCGGCGGCGAGGACGCGGCCGCCGCGGCCGGCATCACCGGCGTGCTGCTGGCCGCGCGGCTGGCCGTACCGGTCGTCGCCGCCGCGCTCGACGTGCCCGGCTCGGTGGCCGCGGCCGTCAACCACCTCAAGGAGACCGGCTCGCAGCGCCCGGCGCTGGCCCCGCTGGTGATCGGTCCGGAGGCGGACTCCGAGCTGCTCGCCACCGCGGCCGAGGAGACCGGCTGCCCGTCGGCCGCGCCGCTGGGCGCGTACCCGTCGGTCGGCCAGCTGATCGCCTCCACCTACCTGGCCGCCCTGCCCGCGCCGTCCCCGGAGGACCTGGCGCGGGCCGAGGCGGAGGCAGCGGCCGCCTCCGGGGCCGAGGGGGCCCCGGAGGGCGCTCGCGGCGCCCACGCGGCCGCCGAGGGCCCCCTCGGGCAGTAGTCGACACCGCGCGCCGCCCGCGCGCACCGAAGGGCCCGGAACGGCTTCCGTTCCGGGCCCTTCGGCTTGCCCTCCCGCACGTCCCGTCAAGTGCGGAAGTCGCGGAGCCGTCGAAGCGAAATGTCCGTTCTGGCCTTTCTGGAGCCATTTGAAAGGAAAAAGGGAGCGCGGATCCGAGCGCGCGGATCGCGACCGCTCCCCCACCTCCCGGCGTGCGCGACTCCACGATTCGACACATCGTCACGCCGCTCCTGAGGCACAGCCAGTTGTTGACTTCCGCAATGACATTGCTTGAAAACGATCATTTTCGATCTTGATGGACGGCGATTTTGGCAGTTCCCACTAAACCGTGATGCACATCACAGTGGTTTGCAGTTTGAACTTGAGTCTGATTAACGTGCTCCCCGTTCGTGACCACACGAACCCGGTTCATCCGCAACGCCGAGTCCTGCCGTCGGATGTCCTGGAAACGCGAAAACGCACCACGGCAGGAGCGGGGGACCCACAGGTAAGTCGCCCCGGACCGGTCTTCGGAACGGTCCAGGGCTAGGGGTGAAGCCGCGCCCACAGCGCGGCCGGGCAACTCCAGCCCGAATCCGACAGCTCACCTCGCAGGCGTGGGAGAGGACCGCGTCTTCATGCTGCCCACCAACGGCACTCGCCTGTCCAGCCGCACCCGCCGCGTGATCGCCGCCCTCGGCGTCGCGGGCGTCGGCCTCACCGTCCCCTGCCTCACGTCGGGCACCGCCTCGGCCGCCTCCGTCGCCACCTGGGACAAGGTCGCCCAGTGCGAGAGCGGCGGCAACTGGGCCATCAACACCGGCAACGGCTTCTACGGCGGGCTCCAGTTCACCTCCAGCACCTGGTCCGCCTTCGGCGGCACCGCCTTCGCGGCGCGCGCCGACCTGGCCACCAAGGACCAGCAGATCTCCGTCGCCGAGAAGGTCCTCGCCTCGCAGGGCCCCGGCGCCTGGCCGGTGTGCTCGGTCCAGGCCGGCCTCACCAAGGGAGGCGCCGCCGCCTCCGTCGACACCTCGGCGGGCTCGACCGCCACCAAGCCCGCGCAGAGCGCCAAGCCGGCCGCCCCGGCGGCTCCGGCGGCGAAGCCCGCCGCCAAGCCGGCGCAGCCCCAGGCCCCCGCCGCGAAGCCCGCCGCGCCCGCCCAGGACGGCGCGCAGGCCGCCACGGGCAACGCCGCCACGGGCAACCGGAGCGACTGGGTCAAGAAGGGCCCGCAGCAGGCCCAGGGCGCCGACTACACCGTGGTCCAGGGCGACTGGCTGTCCGCCATCGCCGACCAGCACCAGGTGCAGGGCGGCTGGCAGCGGCTCTACGAGCTCAACCGCGGCACCCTGACCGAGGGCCCGGACACCATCTACCCGGGCCAGCAGCTGTCCTTCGGCGGCAACGGCCAGGCCCAGGCCGCCCCGTCCTCCACCGGCAAGTCCGGCTCGGACTTCACCTGGTTCGACCGCTCGCAGAAGTCCGGTCAGTCCGCGAACGGCGGTGCCGTGAACGCCCAGCCGACCGCGCAGGCCCAGGCCCCGGCCGCCAAGCCGGCCGCCAAGCCCGCTCCGCAGACCCAGACCCAGACCCAGGCTCCGGCTGCCACCGGCAGCATGGCCGCCGCGGTCTCCTTCGCCGAGTCGAAGGTCGGTCAGGCGTACGTCTACGGCGGCACCGGCAACGGCGGCTGGGACTGCTCCGGCCTGACCCAGGCCGCGCTGCGCGCCGCGGGCATCTCCGTCCCGCGCGTCGCCGCCGACCAGGCCGCGGCCAGCACCCACGTCTCGCTGGACAGCCTCCAGCCGGGCGACCTGCTGTTCTGGTCCAACAACGGCAAGGACTCCGGCGTCTACCACGTCGCGATCTACGTCGGCAACGGCAAGTACGTCGAGGCCGCCAACCCGAGCTCGGGCGTCCGCGAGCAGAGCATCGCCAACTGGGCCCCGGACTTCGCCGGCCGGGTCTGAGGACGGCGCACGGACGACGGCGTTCGGACGACGAATGACGAATGACGGCTGACGGATAACAGCTGACAGATTTCATCATCTGTCAGCTGTCAGCCGTCGGCCGTCGGCCGTCATCCCCACGCTGACCATCCGCCACCCCCGGGGAGAGTCTGGTCGCTCTCCCCGGGGGTTCCGGCGTTCCCGCCGACGGTTCCGGGCTCTCCTCCGGCGGTTCCGCCCTGTCCCGTGGTGGATCCCCGCCCCAGCGGGCATGCTGCTGCTCTGCACCCGAGGAGGAGTCACATGGCCCAGGTCACCGTCACGCTCGACGCGAACCTCGCGATCGACGCGATGATGCTCTCCGGCACCAAGAGCCCCCAGGACGCCGTCGAACTGGTCCTGCGCGACTACCTGGCGCGCGGCCGTCGCACCGAGACCCGCACCGGCGAGGCGGCCGACGGACACCGACTGACCGTCGACCGCCCGACCACCCAGGAGGGCTGACCGCCCGACGGAAGCCCCCGCCGGCCCCGAAGGCCGTCGCGCGCACCACGACGGCCGACCCCGCGCACGCCGACGGGCCCCGGAGAGCGATCGCCCTCCGGGGCCCGTCGTTCGGCCGTGGCAGCCGGGGCTCAGCGCGCGCCGGCCCCGGTGGATCCGCGCATCACCAGCTCCGGCTGGAACATGAACTCGCCGCGCTGGGCGGCGTTCCCGCCGACCTCCTCCAGCAGCGCGTCCACCGCCGCCGTCGCCATCGCCTCGACCGGCTGGCGGATCGTGGTCAACGGCGGCTCGGTGAAGGCGATCAGCGGCGAGTCGTCGAAGCCGACGACCGACACGTCCTGCGGCACCGACAGACCGCGCTGCCGCACCGCCCTGATCGCCCCGAGCGCCATCATGTCGCTCCCGCAGACGATCGCGGTGCAGCCCTTGTCCAGCAGCGCGCCGGCTGCCGCGTGCCCGCCCTCCACGCTGAACAGCGTGTGGTGGACGAGGTTCTGGGCCTCCTCCTGCCCGTACCCGAGCACCTCGCGCATCGCCGCCGTGAAGCCCTCGATCTTGCGCAGCACCGGCACGTACCGGCGCTGGCCGACGGCCAGCCCGATCCGCTCGTGCCCGAGCTCGGCCAGGTGCTGGACGGCCATCCACATCGCGGCCCGGTCGTCCGGGGAGATGAACGGCGCGTCGATCTTCTCGCTGTAGCCGTTGATCAGCACGAACGGCACCCCGCGCCCGGCCAGCCGGGCGTAGCGGTCGTGGTCGGCGGTGGTGTCGGCGTGCAGCCCGGAGACGAAGACGATGCCCGCCACGCCCCGGTCCACCAGCATGTCCACCAGTTCGTCCTCGGTGGACCCGCCCGGCGTCTGGGTGCACAGCACCGGCGTGAAGCCGTGTCGGCTGAGCACCTGCTCGATCACCTGGGCCAGCGCCGGGAAGATCGGGTTGCTCAGCTCCGGCGTGATCAGTCCGATCAGCCCGGCGCTGCGCTGGCGCAGGCGGGTCGGCCGCTCGTACCCGAGCACGTCGAGCGCCGCCAGCACCGTCTGCCTGGTGGCGGCGGAGACGTTCGCCTTGCCGTTGAGCACGCGGGAGACGGTGGCTTCGCTGACCCCCGCCTGCGCCGCGATGTCTGAGAGTCGCGCCGTAGTCACGGTCCCAGAGCCTATTCCAACCACGTCAGACCGCCCACCAGCCGGTGCTGTCCGGAGCGAGCACCGTCTCGCCGCCGTCCACCACGAGGTCCGTCGAGGCGAGCAGCAGCGTGCCCGGGGCCGCGATCCGCACCGGCTCCCCGGTGGTGTTCACGGTGCAGACGAAGGCGCCGCGGCGGAACACCAGGGTGCCCTCGGGTCCCTGCAGCCACTCGACCCCGGTGCCGGCGCCGAGGTCGGGCTGCGCCCGGCGGACGGCCAGCGCGCTGCGGTAGAGCTCCAGGGTGGAGTTCGGGTCGCCGGTCTGGGCCTCGACGCTCAGTCCGGCCCACTCGGCCGGCTGCGGCAGCCAGGACGGCCCGCCGGCCACCGGGCCGAAGCCGTACGGGGCCTCGGAGCCGGACCACGGGATCGGGACTCGGCAGCCGTCGCGGTAGCCGTCCTGCCCGGCCTGGCGGAAGAAGGACGGGTCCTGGCGGACCTCGTCGGGCAGGTCGGTGACGTCCGGCAGGCCGAGCTCCTCGCCCTGGTAGACGTACGCCGAGCCGGGCAGCGCCAGCATCAGCAGGCTGGCGGCGCGGGCGCGGCGCAGGCCCAGCTCGCGGTCGCCGGGGGTGCGGATCTGGGTGCCGAGGCCGGGCTCGTTGGCGAACCGGGTGGCGTGCCGGGTGACGTCGTGGTTGGACAGCACCCAGGTGGTGGGGGCGTCGACCGGGCGCATCGAGTCGAGCGAGAGGTCGATCACCTCGCGCAGCGCGGTGGCGTCCCAATCGGTGCCCAGGTACTGGAAGTTGAAGGCCTGGTGCAGTTCGTCGGGACGGACGTAGTTGGCGGTGCGCTGGACGGTCGGGGTCCAGGCCTCGGCGACGCCGATCCGCTGCCCCGGGTACTCGTCGAGGATCGTGCGCCAGCTGCGGTAGATCTCGTGCACGCCGTCTTGGTCGAAGAACGGCATGACGTCGTTGCCGAGCAGCTTGAGCTGGTCGGCGCCGCCGAGGTCGGGCAGGCCGGGGGCCTTGACCAGGCCGTGGGCGACGTCGATGCGGAAGCCGTCCACGCCCATGTCGAGCCAGAACCGCAGGATCGAGCGGAACTCGTCGGCGACGGCCCGGTTCTCCCAGTTGAAGTCGGGCTGCTCCGGGGCGAACAGGTGCAGGTACCAGTCACCGGGGGTGCCGTCCGGGTTCGCGCTGCGCGTCCAGGCCGGGCCGCCGAAGATGGACTCCCAGTCGTTGGGCGGCAGTTCGCCCTGCTCGCCCTTGCCGGGGCGGAAGTGGTACCGGTCGCGCAGCGGGGAGCCGGGGCCCTCCCGCAGGGCGCGCTGGAACCATTCGTGCTGGTCCGAGGAGTGGTTGGGGACGAGGTCCACGATGATCCGCAGGCCCAGGTCGTGGGCGTCGCGGATCAGCGCGTCGGCGTCCAGCAGGGTGCCGAACATCGGGTCCACCGCGCGGTAGTCGGCCACGTCGTAGCCGGCGTCCGCCTGCGGCGAGGCGTAGAACGGCGAGAGCCAGACCGCGTCCACCCCGAGGTCGCGCAGGTAGGGCAGGCGGCTGCGGATGCCGGGCAGGTCGCCCATGCCGTCGCCGTTGGAGTCGGCGAAGCTGCGCGGGTACACCTGGTAGATGACCGCGTCCCGCCACCAGCCTCTGGACGCGCTGCCAGTCACCGAAGCCAGGGCGGCCGCCTCGTGAGCGGTGTCGGCGGCAGGCCGGGAGGTGTCGGCCAGGTTCTGGGTCATGGACGGTATCCCTTGGGGACTAGAGGAGCGGAAGGCACCGGGATGTGGGGGCGCGTGACGGCGTGGCGGCGCGCTACGACTTGGAGGCACCGGCGGTCAGGCCGGTGACCAGGTGGCGCTGCACCAGGTAGAAGAAGGCCGCGGACGGGATCGCGATCAGCACGGCGGTCGCGGCCATCAGGTTCCACTGGGCGTCGTGCTCGCTGACGAAGGTCTGCAGGCCGACCGCCAGCGTGTACTTGTCGGAGCTGAGCATGAAGGTGGAGGCGAACGGCACCTCGGCCCAGTAGGTGAGGAAGGAGTAGAAGGCCGCCACCGCCAGACCCGGGCGGGCGAGCGGCAGCACCAGCCGCCAGAAGGTGCCGAACGGGCTGAGCCCGTCGACCCGGCCGGCCTCGTCGATCTCCACCGGGATGGTGTCGAAGTAACCCTTCAGCAGCCAGGCGCAGTACGGCACGGTGGTGGTCGAGTAGACCAGGATCAGGCCGGTGTAGCTGTCCAGCAGGCCGAGTTCGGAGAGCATCGTGTACATCGGCACGATCAGCACCGCGATCGGGAACATCTGGGTCACCAGCAGCGACCACATCAGCGGCTTGTGCCCGGGGAACTTCATCCGGGAGACGGCGTAGCCGGTGGTGGCGGCGAGCATCACACCGAACACGGTGGTGATCCCGGAGACCAGCAGGGCGTTGCCGAACCAGGTGAAGAAGTCGGTGTCGGACAGCACGTGCTGGTAGTTCGACAGCGTCAGCTTGCCGAGGATCTCGCCGGGGTGGAGGTAGTCCGTCTTATCCGGGCCGAGCGAGACGAACAGGATCCACGCGACGGGGAACAGCGCGATCAGGCCGGCCAGGATCAGGGTTCCGTGGGACAGCGCCCGGGCCAGCGGGCTGCGCTCGCCGCGGCGGCGGACCTTGACGGGCCGGGCGGCCGGGGCCGGGGCCGCCGCGCGGGCCGGGTGTTCGGTGGTGGTGCTCATCGGGGGTACCTGCCTTCGTGGGTCAACTGGGTCCGGGGCCTCAGCCGTTGGCCTGCTCGTTGCGAGCGAGCCAGCGCCGGTAGAAGGCGGTGAAGACGATCAGGATGGACAGCAGGATCACGCCGTAGGCGGCGGACTGCGCGTAGTCCCGGGGGATCTGGCCGAAGCCGAGCCGGTACGCCCAGGTGACCAGCAGCTGGGCGTCGGGGGCGCCGGTGCCGAAGAGCAGGAAGATCACGTTGAACTGGTTGAACGTCCAGATCACGCCGAGCAGCACGACCGTGGAGGAGACGGAGCGCAGCCCGGGCAGGGTGACGTACCGGAAGCGCTGCCAGGCGGTGGCGCCGTCCATCTCGGCGGCCTCGTACAGCTCGGCCGGGATCGACTGGAGGCCGCCGAGCAGCGAGATCATCATGAACGGCACGCCGGCCCAGGTGTTCACCATGATCGCGGCCGCCTTCTGCGCCCACGGGTCGGTGAGCCAGCCCGGCTCGGGCAGGTGCAGGACGGAGAGCATGCCGTTGACGACACCGCCGTCGGCGAGCATCAGGCGCCAGGAGAAGACGGTGACGAAGGTCGGGACGGCCCACGGCAGGATGAGCAGCATCCGGTAGGCGGCGCGGCCGCGCATCTTCTGGTTGAGCAGCAGCGCGAGGCCGAGACCGAGGGTGTAGTGCAGGAAGACGCAGATGCCCGTCCAGGCGATGGTCCAGACGAAGTGCGACCAGAAGCGGTCGTACGAGCCGGGGCCCCAGAGGATGTCGGCGTAGTTGTGGAAGCCGACGAACTCGTAGCTCGCCGGGATCTCGTTGACGCCGATCTTGCGGGCCACGTTGAGGCTGTTGGCGTCGGTGAGGGTGAGCCAGATGCCCTCGGCGAGCGGGTAGAGCACCAGCACGCCGAGCACCAGCACCACCGGCGCGATCATCGCGTAGGCGTACCAGTGCTTGGCGTAGGAGCGCTTGACGCGTTCCAGCAGGCCCGGACGCTGCTCGCGCTCCCGGCTGCCCTTGCCGGTGGCGCCCTGCACGGCGACTGACATCGTTTGCACCTTCTCGGGGGAATTCTCGGGGGAGCCGACGGCCCGGCCCACCGGGGGTGACGGGTGAGGGGTGAGGGTGGCGACGAACGGCGGACAGCGAACAGCCGACAGATGATGAAATCTGTCATCTGTCATTCGTTCGCCGTCACGCGTTCGCCGCCACCCACCTGCCCGTCAGCCGTCGGCCGGCGGGCCGGGCGCGGGACTACTTGGCGAAGCCCGGCAGGAGCTTGGCGTAGTCGGTGGCGACGGTGTTCAGCGCGTCCTGGGTGCTCGTGCCCTGGACGACCTTGCCGAGGTTGGTGTTCAGCGAGGCGAGCAGCGAGCTGTACTCGGGCAGCTCGGGGCGCGGCTTGGCGCTGTTCAGCACGGCCTGGAAGCCGGCGATGCCCGGGTCGGCCTTGACGTCGGCGGTGAAGGCGTCGGAGCGGGTCGGCAGGGTGGCGTTCTTCTGCGCGATGAACGCCTGGCTCTCGGCCGAGGTCATGAAGGCGGCGAACTTCTCCGCGGCGGCCTTGTGGGCCTTGTCCGCACCGGCGTAGACCGAGATGTTGTGGCCGCCGGTCGGGGCGGCACCCTTGCCCGCGGAGCCGCCCGGGACGGCGGCGATGCCCAGGTTGTTCTTGTCGGCGAAGGCCGAGCCCTTGTAGATGTTGGTGATCTCCCAGGGGCCCTGGATGATCGCCGCGACCTTGCCGCTGTTGAACGCGTCCATCATGTGCGCGTAGGCGTCGGTGGTGACGTCGGCCTTGGTGGTGCCCGGCGAGGTGAACATCGTCTTGTAGGTCTCGACGGCCTTGACGGCCTCCGGCGAGGTGATGGTGATCTTCTTGCCGGCGGCGTCGACCGTGTCGGTGCCCTCGCCGAACAGGAACGGCAGCGCGTAGTAGCCGTCGGCGGCCTTCAGCCAGAAGCCGTCCACGCCCGCCTTCTCCTTGACGGCGGCGGCGTCGGTCTTCAGCTCGTCCCAGGTCTTCGGCGCCTCGGTGATGCCGGCCTGGGTGAACAGCGCCTTGTTGTAGAGCAGGCCGAGGGTGTCGGTCACCAGCGGCACACCGTACAGCTTGCCCTCGTACTTGGCCTGCTGGATCAGGCTCGGCTGGAAGGCGGAGGTGTCGGCGGCGGCCGGAGTGCCGTCCAGCGGCTCCAGGTAGCCGGCCTTGGCGAAGGCGGCGGTCCAGCCGACCTCGGAGCGGAACACGTCCGGAGCGCCCTTGGCCCCCATCGCGGTCTGGAGCTTGTTCTGGGCCTGGTCGAACGGCACGTTGACGAAGTCGACCTTGACGTTCGGGTTCGCAGCCTCGAACTTCTTGACGAGCTCCTGGTAGTTCGGCGCCTCGTTGGTGGCGTTCGACGTGTCCCAGTACGTGAGGGTGACCGGCCCGTCGGCCTTGCCGTCGGAGCTGGAGCCGCTGCTGCCACAAGCAGCCATCGAGACCGCGAGGGCCACAACGAGGGCAGAGGCCGCGATGCCACGCCGCATGAGAACTCCTAGGGAGGGTGGGGGTGCCCGAGATGTTCCGAGACAGGCGCATAATGGCTGCCTCGTGCCGACCGCACCGTTGCTGCCGTCGGGCTCGGGAAGGAAGTTAACAGCGGCGCAAGAGCGACGGAAAGTCCTTGCAGCAAGTTTCTGCAAGAAACGGCGATCGTTACGCCCGCGTGTCCTGGACGTTGCCGCACGGTAGTTGACGGTGGCGCCGATTGACCCGCTTTGCCCGATTCGCCCACCCTCACACTGGCCGACGGAACCACCGTCCGTGGCCGAAAGCGATCTGCAGCAGACTGGACGCATGCGAATCAGAGCCGTCACCAGGGACGAACTTCCGCTGCTCGCCGAGCTTGAGCGCGCCGCCGGCGCCCCCTTCGCCGCGATCGGCATGCCGGAGATCGCCGAGGACGAACCCCCGGCACCGGAGGAGCTGGCGCACTACCTGGACCAGGGCGTCGCCCTGCTCGCCGAGGCCCCCGGCGGAACCGTCGCCGCCTACCTGCTGGCCGAGCCGGTGGACGGCGCGCTCCACATCGAACAGGTCTCCGTGCATCCCGACCACGCCCGTCGCGGCATCGGCCGCGCGCTGATCGAACACCTCGCCGGGACCACCGACGCCCCCGCGCTCACCCTCACCACCTTCGTCGAGGTCCCCTGGAACGCCCCCTACTACGCCCGCTGCGGCTTCCGGCCGCTGGCCGAGGACGAACTCACCCCGGGCCTGCGCGAGATCCGTCGCAAGGAGGCGGAGCACGGCCTGGACCGCTGGCCCCGGCTCTGCATGCGCCGGGACCTGCGGCCGTAACACCCGCCACCCGGCCGGGCGGTCCTACCGGTCGGTCCCCTCGGCCGCCGGGGTCCCGGCAGCCCCCGCGATCCCCAGCCGGAGCACGGTCGTCGAGCGGAACTCCTCCCCCGGCCTCAGCTCCGTGCTGGGGAACGCCGGGTGGTGCGGGGAGTCCGGGAAGTGCTGGGTCTCCAGCGCGATCCCGGCGAACGGCCCGTACGGGACGCCGCTCGCACCGGTGACCGCGCCCTGGAACTTGTTCGCCGTGTAGACCTGGACGCCCGGCTCGGTGGTCAGCACCTCCAGGGTGCGACCGCTGACCGGGTCCTCCAGCAGCGCCGCCCGCGCCGGACTGCCGTCCGCCGGCCGGGCGCGCAGCACCCAGTTGTGGTCGTAGCCGCCGGGCCCGGTCAGCTGGAGGTGCTCGTCGTGCACCGACTTGCCGATCGGCGCGGCCACCGTGAAGTCGAACGGCGTTCCGGACACCGGCTCGGTCCGGCCGTACGGGATCTGCCGCTCGTCGGCCGGGGTGTACGCGTCGGCGTCCAGGGTGAGCAGGTGACCGAGGACGTCGCCGCTGCCTTCACCCGAGAGGTTGAAGTACGCGTGGTTGGTCAGGTTGACGACCGTCGGCTTGCTGGTGACGGCCCGGTAGGCGATCACCAGCTCGCCGGAGGCGTCCAGGGTGTAGGTGACGGTGACGTCCAGCGCGCCCGGGAAGCCCTGGTCCCCGTCCGGGCTGTGCAGCGCCAGCCGCACTCCGCCCTCGACCGGCTCGGCCGCCCACATCCGGTGCGCGAAGCCGTCCGGACCGCCGTGGATGGTCATGCCGCCGCCGGTCGGGGCGAGCTGGTGCTCCTCGCCGTCGATGGTGACCGAGGAGCGGTCGATCCGGTTCGCGTACCGGCCCACCACCGTGCCGTAGTGCCGCGCCGGGCCGAGGATCTCGGGCAGCCGGTCGGTGGCCAGCAGCAGCTGGGCCGTGCGGCCGGAGCGGTCCGGCCCGCTCAGGGTGTGCAGGGTCGCACCGAGGGTGAGCACGCTCGCCTCGTACGGGCCGGCCGTGAGCGTCCAGCGCTCGATCGCGGCGCCCGCCCCCGAGGGCTCCAGGGGCTCCTGCCGCACGCTGGTGGCCTCGCTCGCCATTGGCCTGCTCCTCACTGGCGGCCGCGGTGCACCGCGGGCGCCCGGTTCCGGGTCCGTCGCGGGGGCGCCGCGGCGGCCCCGTCGGCGTCAGCCTAGCGACGGCGGCGGCCCCGGGGGCGCTTCCGCGAACCAACGCGCCGCCCGGAGCGCCTGCCACCCCGTCACCCGACCCGCCGCCGCACGCGCCCCCGGTGGACCGGGGGCACGCCCTAGTCGTCCAGGTCCTCCAGCCGGCCCGCGTCCCGCTGCTGCTGAGGCAGCCCGAGCGCCGAGGCCAGCCCGTCCGGCCCGCTGCCAGCCTTGCGGTAGACCGCCGCCAGCCGCCGGTTGACCAGGCCGATCGGCACCCCGAGCTCGTCGGCGATCCGCTGCGGCGGCACGCCCTGCACCGCGCGCTTGGCGACCTCCCACTCCGCGCTGCTGAGCGTCTCGATGGTCTCCCGGAAGTCGCGCAGCCCCAGCCGGTTGGGCCGCAGGCCGTAGTTGGCCAGCTCCCGGCGGGCCCGGTCGACCAGCCCCTCCGCGGAGCAGTGCTGGGCCAGTTCGATGCCCTGGTACAGGTACTCCTGGGCGTCGTCCAGCCGTCCGACCCGGCGCAGCGCGGCACCGAGGTCGACCAGCGCAACGGCGTGCTCGTAGCCCGCCGGGGACTGCCCGAGGTACGCCACCGACTCCTCCAGCAGCTCGACCGCGGCCCGGCCGTCCTCGATCCGGGCCTGCAGGCGCAGCGCGCTGCCGATCGCCGAGGCGGTGCCGAAGGCGCGGGCGTCCAGCACCGCCTGCTGGGCGTAGTCGCGGGCGCGCTCCGGCTCGTCGTCGGCGATCGCGATGGCGAGGTGGCCCGCCCAGGGCGCCCAGACGGTGTTGCGCCAGCCGCGGACGTTCAGTTGGGCGCCGGCCTCGGTGAGCGCGGCGGCCGCGCCGGCGAACTTCTCCTTGGCGACCAGCAGCTTGCCGTACAGCGAGGCCGCGTCCGGCAGCACCATGGCCGTCGAGTGGTACGGCGGGTGGAAGCCGAAGTCGTTGGCGAGGTTCCAGGCCTCCTCCACCCGGCCGCGGGCGATCAGGGTGTCGACCAGCACGCCGATGGCGTCCCAGGCCAGCGGCAGCCTCTCGCCGATCCGCTCGGAGATGCGGTAGGCCCGGCGCAGGAAGTCCTCGGCCTCGGCGAGCAGGCCGCGGCGGAACCGGGCCAGGCCCATCAGGAAGTAGGCGAAGCCCCGGTGGGCTCCGCTCCAACCGGCGATCTCGAACTGGATGATGGCGTCCGCGGCCAGCCGTTCGGCCTGGGCGATGCGGTCGTTGTAGATGTACGTCAGGCAGAGCATCGAGGGCAGTTCGAAGCCCCAGGTGGTGTCGGTCCAGCCGAGGCCCTTGGGCAGCCGAGTGCCTTCGAGGACCTCGTCGGCGAGCGCGAGCGCGTCGGCGGAGGAGGCGCCGCGCAGGGTGAGGTCCCAGGCGCGCATGGCGAGTACGGCCCGGTCGGCCGCCTCCCGCCCGGGCAGGTTCCGGCACATCACGCCGAGCCGGTCGGAGCGGCCGGGGCCGTCCTCCTCGGACTTGCGGAAGGCGTGCCACATGAAGGAGGCGGCCTGGAGCCGCTGGCGCCCGGCCGGGTCGATGGTCTTCAGGGCCTCCTCCTGGCAGACCAGGGCGGCCTGGCCCAGCTCTCCGGCGTGGGCGAGCACCTCGGAGAGCCGGAAGGTGGCGTCCACGCGCAGGGCGGGGCGCAGCGGCACCTCGTCCGGGTCGAGGGCCAGCTTGAGCTGGTTGACGGTGGCGACGGGGTCGGTGAGCAGTGCGGAGCAGCCGAGTTCGTAGAGCACCTCGGCCTTGATCTCGTCGGCGGGCGGCTCGTTGAGCGCGCGGTGCAGACAGCGCTGGGCGGCCTCGGGGGCGCCGATCAGCTGGTGTTCGACGGCGGCGCGGCGCAGCTTCCTGACGATCCGGTCGTCGCCCTCGCCGGAGTGGGTCTCGACCAGGTGGCGGGAGGCGGCGAGCAGGCCGAGTCCGGCGTTCTCGATCTCGGCGGCGGCGATGCCGTGCATCCCGAGGCGGGTGGCGTCCGGCATGGTGTTGTAGATGGAGCTGGCGATCAGCGGGTGGACGAACTCCAGGTTCCCGTTGGGGGTCTGGGTCAGCACGCGCTGCTTTCGCAGCTGCTTGATGGAGTCGCGGGCGCCCTCGCTGCTCTGGGTGGAGATCCTGGTGGCGAGGTCGACGCGGATGTCGGTTCCCAGCATCGCGCAGGCCCAGGCGAAGCGCAGGGTGGCGGCGCCGAGGCGGTCCAGCCAGCTCTTGAGGGTCATCCCGGCGGCGTCGACGGCGAGTTCGCGCAGCTGCCGGGAGTTCTCCTCGACCGGTTCGAGCTCCTGCTCGCGGACCTGGTCGAGCAGGGCGTTGGCCTCGAACGGATTGCCGTTGACGACGTTCCAGAACTCGTAGCAGAAGGCGTCCTCGGCCTTGTCGCCGAGCTCGGCGCGGATCATGTCGGTGACGGAGCTGAGGGTGAGCCGGTTGAGTTCGTGCCGGCGGGCCTTGAGCAGGAGGACGTCGCGGCGGTAGTCCTGGGTCTCGGTGGGCCAGTCGTTCTCGTCCTCCCGGAAGGCGAAGACGAGCAGGACGGGAAGTTCACTCGATCGGATGGCGAACTTGGTCAGCCAGGACAGTGACTCCCCGTCCGCCCAGTGCAGGTCGTCGACGATCATCACCATCGGGGCGCGGCGCGGTGCGAGCTGGGTGAGGACGTAGTCGAGGCCGTCGCGCACGCCCTGGGGGTCGAGTCGGCGGGCGCCGACCTTGGGCTGCTTGAGGCCCATGGCCGGTCCGACGACCTCCTCCCAGGTGCCCATGACCTGGCTGAACACCTCGGGCTGCAGGCCGCTGAGCACGGGCTGGAGCAGCTGGCGCAGCACGTGGTAGGGCTCCTTGAACTGCCGTTCGCCGCCTCGGGCGAACAGCACGGTGGCGCCGTCGCGGAGCTTGGCCAGGCGCCGGACCTCGTGCAGCAGACTGGTCTTGCCGATGCCGGGGCGACCGGAGAAGGTGAGGAGGTCACCGATCTCGGTGCCTCCGGCCGCGAAGCCGCGGCAGAGCTGGTCGACGGCGGCCTCCACCGAGCGGAGTTCGGCGTCGCGGTCGCGCAGCCGGACCCGGGGCGCGGTGCCGTCGCCGTCGTGGGCGGAACCAGCACCCGCCCGAATTGCGTTCTCCTGCTCGGTCACCGTCGTGCCTCCGCCTCGCCCGCTCGCGTCACAGCTCCATCACTGCGTGGAGCCGAGGTTAGCGCCGCACGAACCTTCCCGTGGGGCATTCGTGCAGGCTGGGGCGGACGGTGAGGGTTCGGGCGAGCGGCCAAGGGCAATTGCCCTATATCCCTAACGTCCGATCATTACATCAGATACCCTACGGCCTTCGAGGCGCGGATGATCTTGCGAAACCCACCCCCACCGTCCATGCCCCGTCACGTCAACTCCCCCCACCATCAGTGCTCGAACAAAAATCGCCCCCACCCTCCGCTGCACCGGGAGTCCGATGTCTGACGACACCTCACTTCAGATTCCGTTCCCGCACCGCCGCAGTCCGCACGGCCCGCGCGCCACCGAACTGCACCGGGACTGGCTGATCCGCCACCCCCTGCTCCCCGACGCCGACCACCCCGGCTATGCGCACTGGGAGGTGGTGGACCTCGCGGCGCTCGGCTATCCGGACACCGATCCGGACGAACTCGCCCTGGCCGCCGACCTGATGGGGTTCTACTTCCTCTTCGACGACCAGTTCGACGGGCCGCTCGGCCGCCGCCCCACCGAGGTCGCCCCGATCTGCGAACGGCTGATCGCCGTCCTGCACGGCGCCCGCCCCGACCAGGGGTCCGCGGTCGAGACCGCCTTCGCCGACCTGTGGGACCGCAGCGCGCGGGGCATGCCGGCCCGCTGGCAGGCCCGCGCCGCCTACAACTGGGAGTACTACTTCGCCAGTCACCCCGCCGAGGCCGCCGGCCGGATCTCCACCCGGCCGCCGGACCGCGACGGCTACCTGGAGCTCCGCCGGGGCACCGCGGCGATGGAAACGATCTTCGACATGATCGAACGCCTGGGCCAGTTCGAAGTCCCGGCCGCCGTCCTGCACCACCCGGTGCTGCGTCAACTCCGCCAGCTGGCAGCCGACATACCGTCGCTCAGCAACGACGTGCGCTCCTACCCGCTGGAGGCGCCGCGCGGGGACGTGAACAACCTCGTCATGATCGTCCAGCGGGAGCGGCGCTGCTCGGCCGAGGAGGCCTGCGCGGCGGTCATCGCCGAGGCCCAGCTGATGGTCGACCGCTGCGCCGAGCTGCGCGACCGACTGCCCGACGTCCACCGCGAGTTGGGACTCTCCCGGATCGAACGCACGATCGCCCAGCGGTACGCGGACGGACTGCTCACCTGGCTGGCCGGCTACCTCAGCTGGGAGGCCCGCACCGGCCGGTACCACGCGGTCTGACCGGCGCGCGCCCGGAGCCGCCCGACGGGCGTGCGGTGGTGCGCCCCGAGGGTGTCGCCCCGGCCCCGCGGCGGCGTGCGGCGGCACGCCGCGAGGGTGGACCGGCCGACACATGCGGCGGCGTGCGGCGGCACGCCGCAGGGGCGGCCCCGCCCGCACGGGACGGCGCGTGGCAGCGCACCGCGCGACCGCGTCCGGGGCGCGCGCCCCCACAGTGATCCGATCCGAACGCCTGCGGCGATCCGGCTCGGGGAACCCGTGGTGATCCGCTTCGCGGCGCCCGCGGTGATCCGCTCCGCGATACCCGTCGGCACCGTCGGCCCCGGAGGCCCCGGAGGCCCCGGAGGCCCCGGAGGCACCCCCGGAACGGCCGGACGGCACACCCTCCGTACGGGACGCGCGCACGGACCGTAGCCGCGCCGTGCACCCGGCGGCTATCGTGCTCGGCGGCGGGCACCCCGACGGGGCGCCGGTCCGATGTGCGTGTCCCACCCCTCCCGCCGGATCACCCCTGACCGGGTGGTCCGGCGTGCGCCGTCCCCCCGCGGCCCGAGCCGCGGCGGGCGGCACCCGACGCAGCGAGGAGACAGCGAGCATGACGGTCTACCAGCCCCCCGGCACCCCCGGCAGCATCGTCGCCTACCGCTCCCGGTACGAGCACTGGATCGGCGGCGGATGGACGCCCCCGGTGCGCGGCGAGTACTTCGGCAACCCCACCCCGGTCACCGGCGAGGTCTTCACCGAGGTCGCCCGGGGCACCGCCGAGGACATCGAGGCCGCCCTGGACGCGGCCCACGCCGCCGCCCCGTCCTGGGGCCGCACCTCCGCCGCCGAACGGGCGCAGGTGCTGCTCCGGGTCGCCGACCGGATGGAGGCCAACCTGGAACAGCTGGCCGTCGCGGAGAGCTGGGACAACGGCAAGCCGGTGCGCGAGACGCTGGCCGCCGACCTGCCGCTCGCGGTCGACCACCTGCGCTACTTCGCCGGCGCGCTGCGGGCCCAGGAGGGCAGCCTCTCCCAGCTGGACGAGGACACCGTGGCCTACCACTTCCACGAGCCGCTGGGCGTGGTCGGCCAGATCATCCCGTGGAACTTCCCGATCCTGATGGCGATCTGGAAGCTCGCCCCGGCGCTCGCGGCCGGCAACGCGGTGGTGCTCAAGCCCGCCGAGCAGACCCCGGCCTCGGTGCTGCTGCTGGCCGAGCTGACCGCCGACCTGGTGCCGCCGGGTGTGCTCAACATCGTCACCGGCTTCGGCGAGGAGGCCGGCGCCCCACTGGCCGCCAGCAAGCGGGTCCGCAAGCTCGCCTTCACCGGCGAGACCGGCACCGGCCGTCTGATCGCCCGCGCCGCCGCCGACAACCTGATCCCCGCCACCCTGGAGCTCGGCGGCAAGAGCCCCAACCTGTTCTTCGCGGACGTCGCCGCCGCCGACGACGCCTTCTACCACAAGTCCGTCGAGGGCTTCGCGATGTTCGCCCTCAACCAGGGCGAGGTGTGCACCTGCCCCAGCCGCGCGCTGATCGAGACCCCGGTCTACGAGCGGCTGCTCGGCGACGGCCTGGCACGGGTGCGCGCGATGCGCCAGGGCAACCCGCTGGACACCGAGACCCAGGTCGGCGCCCAGGCCAGCGTCGAACAGCTGAAGAAGATCCTCTCCTACTTCGAGATCGGCCTGGAGGAGGGCGCCAAGGTCCTCGTCGGCGGTGAGCGGGCCGACCTCGGCGGCTCGCTGGCGGGCGGGTACTACGTGACCCCGACGGTCTTCGAGGGCGTCAACAGCATGCGGGTCTTCCAGGAGGAGATCTTCGGGCCGGTGGTCTCGGTCACCCGCTTCGACGGCTTCGACGAGGCGGTCGCGCTCGCCAACGACACCGAGTACGGGCTCGGCGCGGGCGTGTGGACCCGCAACATCAACACCGCCCACCGGGCCGGGCGCGCCATCCAGGCGGGCCGCGTCTGGACGAACTGCTACCACGCCTACCCGGCCCACGCGGCGTTCGGCGGCTACAAGAACTCCGGCATCGGGCGGGAGAACCACAAGGCGCTGCTGGAGCACTACCAGCAGACCAAGAACCTGCTGGTCAGCTACTCCCCCGACGCGGTCGGCTTCTTCTAGGCCGGCATCGGCACCGGCACCGCTACTCCGCCGGCACGTCCCGGGAACGGGAGCGGGAGGCCCACCGGGACCTCCCGCTCCCTCGCCACTCCCCGTGGCGGGCGCCGGGGCGACTCACCCGTTCCGGGGGATCGAAGCACATCGAGGCGGCCGATTCACCGACGCGCCGCCGACATGCCCGGACAGCCCGCGCGAACGCCGTAAACAGGACTCCCCGCCCCTCACCCGAACCGGGAGTCCCGCGTGACCATCGCCCCCGCGAAACTCAGCGACCCGTCCGTCCGCGCCTTCGTCACCGCGGTCAACGCGGGCGACCGCGAGGCCTTCTTCGCCTTGCTCACGCCGGACGCGACGATGTCCGACGACGGGTCCGAGCGCGAGCTGGCGGACTGGGTCGACCGGGAGATCTTCGGCCCGAACGGCCGGATGGCCGTCCAGACCGAGTCGAACGGCGGCCAGGCGCTGGTCGCCGAGTTCACCAACGACACCTGGGGCACGATGCGCACCGCCTGGCGCTTCACCCTCGACGGCGGGAGGATCAGCCGCTTCGAGACCGGCCAGGCCTGAGGCCGGCGCGTGCCCGGGGCACGCCCTACCGGTCCAGCCCCAGGCACCCGCGCACCGCGCGGATCAGGTTCCGCGAGCGGACGTCCCCGGTGACGCCCGGCTGCATGCCGTTGGTGACGTAGCCGAAGCCCAGCCCCAGGTCGGGGTCGGCGAAGCCGAGCGAGCCGCCCCGCCCCGGGTGGCCGAAGCTCGCCGGGGAGGCCATCGGCGCGGTCGGGCCGTGCCGCCAGAAGCCCAGGCCGAAGGTGGAGTTGACGATCAGCACCCGGTCCGGGCCGCTCACCACCGGCCCGACCGCGCGCGCCAGCACCTCCGGTCCGAGTAGCGGCGGCAGCAGCGCGCCGGAGCCGTCCGCGCGGTCGGCCGCGCCGATCAGACCCGCGTAGAACCGGGCGAGCGACCGGGCGGTGCCGATGCCCCCGGCCCCGGGGATCTCGGCGGCCTGCACCGCCGGGTCGTTGAGGTCCACCCCGGGGCGCACCGAGGCGAAGGAGCGGGCGGTCAGCGAGGCCGGGTCCTGGTAGGCGTCCCGGACGGACTGCTTGGGCCGCAGCCGCAGCCCGCTCGGACCGGTCCGGGCCGCCTCCGGCGCCGGCAGGTCGACCAGCTTGCCGACCCGGGGCGCGGCGCCGGCCGGCAGTCCGATCCACAGGTCCAGCCCGAGCGGCCGGGCGACCTCCTCGGCGAAGTACTGGCCTATCGTCCGGCCGCTCACCCGCCGCACCACCTCGCCGACCAACCAGCCGAAGGTGTACGGGTGGTAGCCGTGCGCGGTGCCGGGTTCCCAGGCGGGCGCCTGCGCGGCGACGGCGGCGGCCGCGCGCTCCCAGGTGAGCACGTCCTCCAGCCGCAGCGGCACGTCCAGCGCGGGCACCCCGGCCTGGTGCGAGAGCAGCCAGCTCACCGGCACCCGGCCCTTGCCGGCCGCCGCGAACTCCGGCCAGTAGGAGGACGCCGGAGCGTCCAGGTCGAGCAGGCCGCGCTCGGCCAGCAGCAGCGCGGTGGTCGCGGTCAGGCCCTTGGTGACCGAGCGCAGCACCTGCGCGGTGTCCGCCGTCCAGGGCACCGCGGGCGCCGGCCGGCCGCCGACCTCCGGCCGGGCGTCGCCGCCCCACAGGTCGACCACCTTGCGGCCGCGCACGTACAGCGCGAAGGCCGCGCCGAGCTCCCCGAAGTCGGCGAAGTTGCGGGCGAAGGCCGCCCGGACGGGCTCGAACCCCTCCGCCGTCTCTCCCCAGATCTCCACCACCGCGCGCCGTCCTCCACCAGTTCCGCTGCTTCTCGTACCACTCGCGTCCGTTCTCGATCATCTTCGACCGAATCCGTTCGAACCGAGCCCCGAAACCCTAACCTGTCCCCCATGACCAACCCTGCCGAGGAACTGCTGGACATCGTCGACGAGCACGACCGCGTGATCGGCACCGCCCTGCGCGGCGAGGTCTACCGGCGCGGACTCACCCACCGCTGCGTCTTCATCCTGGTCCGCGACCCGGCCGGCCGGATCTTCGTCCACCGCCGCACCGACACCAAGCTGTTCGCCCCCGGCGCGTACGACATGTTCGTCGGCGGCGTGGTCGGCTCCGGCGAGTCCTACGCCGAGGCCGCCGTCCGCGAGGCCGAGGAGGAACTCGGCGTCCACGGCATCGTCCCGCGCCCCCTGTTCAAGTTCCTCTTCGAACAGGACCGGCTCTCCTGGTGGTGCGACATGTACGAGGCCGAGTGGGACGGCCCGGTCTCCCCCCAGGAGTCGGAGGTCGCCTGGCACGCCTGGCTCACCCCGGCCGAACTCGCCGACCGCCTCGGCCGGGACACCTTCGTCGCCGACGGCGTCGAGGCCTACCGCCGCTACCTGGCCCTCCGGTCCGCGTAGCACCGCCTCGACCTCGGAGTTCGGGGCGGCGTGCGACCGCACGGCCACGGGCCCCTGGCTCCACCGCGGAGCCGCCGACGAACTAGGGTGGCGCGCATGGCCTCCCGTACGCCGTCGCCGACGGCCGACCGCGCACCACGGACCTCCGCATCAGCCCGGGCGGCGGGCGAGCGGCCACGTCGGCGGCTGAGCGTGGACGAGCGGCGCGAGCAGCTGATCGCCGTGGCGCTGGAGCTGTTCAGCCGACGGCCGCCGGAGGAGGTGTCGATCGACGACATCGCCGCCGCCGCGGGCGCCTCCCGACCGCTGGTGTACCACTACTTCCCCGGCAAGCAGGCGCTGTACGAGGAGTCGATGCGACGGGCCGGACAGGAGCTGTCCACCCGGTTCGAGGAGCCCATGGAGGGGCCGCTGTCGGAGCGGCTGCACCGGGTCATGGGCCGCTACCTGGACTTCGTGCAGAGCCACGGGCCGGGCTTCGCCGCGCTGCTGCGCGGCGGCTCGGTCGCGGCCAGCGCGGGCACCTCCGCGGTGATCGACGAGGTGCGCCGCTCCGCGCAGGACCAGATCCTGGCCCACCTGGCGATCCCCGCGCCCAGCGTCGGACTGCGCCTGGCCGTCCGGGCCTGGATCGCCAACGCCGAGATCACCTCCTTGGAGTGGCTGGCCGAGCGCTCGGTGCCGCTGGAGGAGCTCCAGCTGCACCTGGTGCAGGAGTTCGTCGCGTCGCTCACCCTCACCGCGGCCCGCGAACCGGCGCTCGCCGCCGAACTGGGCTCCTTCTTCGCCGACGAGCGCCCCGACGGCCCGACCGGACGCCTGGTGCGGGACCTCGCGGGACTGTTCTCCGTGCCGGCGATCGCCGAGGCCGTCACCGCGCTCGCCACCGGCACCCCTGACGACGGGTCCGCGCAGGCCACCGGGACCGCCGCCGACACCTCCACCGGCACCGCTACCGGCACCGCCACCGAGTGATCGGCCGAGTGATCATCGGGTCATCCTGCGGTTCGGTCAGGACGGTGGGCTCTGATAGGAATGAGCGGGGATCTGACGGCGCGCCGCCGCGGCGGGCCCGGTCCCACCAGAACCACCGACCGCAGACGGAACAGAGCGGGGGGCTCACCAGTTGACCCAGGATGTCCAGTTCGGCGTGGAGGCCAATCCCTTCGCGGCAGCGGAGCAGGTCTGCGCGACCCTCGGCACCCTCACCGACGCCCTCTTCGACGAGCACACCTCGCGGCACCCGGCGGCCTCGCTGAGCGCCCTGCGACCGGCCGAACACCCCGCCGCCGAGGCGCTGTTCGGCCTGCCGCTGGCCCCCAACGGCCCGGTGCACGCCGCCCTCGACCGGCTCGGCACGGTGACCACCGCGGGCACCGCCCGCCCGGGCACCGGCGCGCGACTCACCGAGCGCGCGGTCTCCGCGCTCCAGATCCGGTACGGCGGCGACGCGGTGCGCGGTGCCGTCGCCGACCGGGGCACCATCTCGGCCGCGCTGTTCCAGCTCCCCGTCACCGGCGAGTTCGCCGACGCCAAGCTGCGGCCGCCGTTCGCCCCCGCGCTGGCCGCGCTGGCGGCCGGGCAGCAGACCCGGCAACCGGTCGAACTGCCCACCGGCGCGGGCGCCGAGGTCCGGCTGGTCGTGCCGCCGGGCTTCCACGCGCTGACCTCCCCGGGCGGTCCGCCCGGCGTCTCCGCCCGTACGGTGCCCGCGCTGCCCGAGACCGCCGACCGGACCGGCGGCACCGCCCCGGCCACTGTCGCGGCCGCCGAGGAGCTGGCCCGGCACCTGGCCGAGGTCGCCGACGAACTGTTCAGCGCCACCGGGCCGGAGCCGCGGCGCGACTTCGCGGTGATCTCCGCCACCCTGGCCGACCTGATCCGCGACGCGGGCGTCGTGTACGCCGGCGTCTGCGCCCTGGAGCTGGACAACCGCGCCTCGGACGCCGCCCTGGTCGTCTCGCTCGCCCGGCACCCGCTGCCGATCACCGCACTCGCCACCGAACTGGCCACCGTCCGGCGGCACGCCGAGGTCTGGACCGTGCTGCTGCCGGCCGGGCCGGCCGCCGTCCTGGTCGAGGGGCGGACCGTCCCGGTGCCCGGACCGCTGGCCGCCGACGGACAGCGGCGCTGGGTGGTCACCTCGGCCGTCCAGGCCTTCGTCCCGCTGCCGGACGGCGGGACGGTGCTGTGCGCCCAGCTGTCCACGGCGCGGCCGGAGGACTGGGAGCTGTACACGGAGGCCTTCGCGGAGCTGTTGAAGAGCATCCAGTTCGGCTGGGACGGCGTCCCGGCGCCGAGTGCCACGGCCGGCGTTCCGGCTCCCCCCGTGATCGACGTGCCGACCCAGGCACCGGCGTCGGCGCCGGCCCAGGCCGCGGCGCCTGCCGTCGCCGAGGAGGAACCGGAGGAGAGGCCGGTGCACCTGCGCGGCACTCCGGTCCGGGTCCCGCCCGCGGACTTCAACCCCTTCGCTCCGGTCGCGGAGGGTCCCGCCGACACGGGGGACGAGGCGGCCGCCGATACCGGGGACGGCCCGAAGGGCACCCCGGTGATGGTCCCGCCCGCGGACTTCAACCCCTTCTCCATGGAGGGCATCCCGGACGTGTCGGCGGGCGCGCCCGCGACGCAGCCCGCCGGGGCCGCTCCCGTCGCCGATCCGTTCGGCACCACGGTCGCGACCGAGCAGAAGGCCGACCCGTTCGGCACCGCCCTCCCCGCTCAGGGCCCGGCCGTTCCGCCACCGCCCTCGGCCCCGCCCGCCATTCCGGCCCAGGCGGCGCCCGCGGCTTCCGAGGCGGCCGACCAGGGCTCGGAGCAGCAGGGGGGCGCGGATGAGCCCGCGCCGCGCAAGGGCACTCCGGTGATGGTCCCGCCGCCGGACTTCAACCCCTTCTCCATGGAGAACATCCCGGCCCTGCCCACGGACGAACCGGAGCCGACGGACGAGGCGGAGGCCGAGCCGACGAGCCGCCCGTTCGGCTGAGCCGGAGGGGGTGCGGCTGTGCGCCGCCGTGGCAGGCAGGCGGGCGGCGAGTGGCGGGCAGCGGGGAACGAATGACAGCTGACAGATTTCAGATTTCAGCGAACGAAATCTGAAATCTGTTACCTGTCAGCTGTTATCTGTCAGCTGTCTGCTGTCTGCTGTCTGCTGTTCCCCGCAGGCTGCCGCCCCCGCACCGCTCCCTCAGCCCGCCCGCCGGGCCAGGTGCACCACGTCCGGCACCCCCCGGGCCACCGGGATCTCGTGCGTCACCACGTCCGAGAAGCCCACCGCCCGCAGCGCCTCCTCGAAGTCCGGCGAGGGCTGGGCGCTCCACACGGCCAGCACCCCGCCCGGCCGCAACCGGTGCCACAGCACCGCGAGCCCGTCCGCGCCGTACAGCCCGTCGTTGGACTCGGTGACGGTCCAGTCCGGCCCGTTGTCGATGTCCAGGCAGAGCGCGTCGTAGCGCTCGCCGTCCGCCGCCGCGAGGTACTCCAGCAGGTCGGTGTGGAGCACCTCGACCCGTGCGTCGTCCAGCGCACCGCCCGAGAAGGCGCCGAGCGGACCGCTCCGGTGCCATGCGATGATCGCGCTCTCCCGTTCGACGACGGCGATCCGCCCCCAGCGCGGTTCGGCCACCGCGTACGCCAGGGAGAAGCCGACCCCGAGTCCGCCGATCAGCACCGACGGCCGCTCGGCCGGGCTTCCCGTGCGGTCGAGCTCGTCCAGCGCCGCCTGGATCAGCAGCCGCTCCGAGCGGCCGTCGGCCGTGTCCATCAGGAAGCAACCGTTGGCGATGATCTCGAAGTCCCGACCGCGCTGCCGGAGCACTACCTCGCCGTACGGGCCCTCCCGCCGGTCGAGCGTGACGACGGCCTCCCGGCCGTCCCGTTCGGGCAGTGCGGTGGTCATCCGTGCTCCTCGGCGGACTCGGGCGAACTCGACTGCCGCGCCGCCCCGGCAGGGGCGGAGCGGACACCGCCCGACAATAGCGGAGTCCGCACCCCGGCCCGTCAGGTCGTGACCAGCACCCCCGCGTACGAGACGCCCGCGACGACCACCCAGGAGCCGAGCCCGAGCAGGGCGATCCGCCCACCGGTGCGGGCCATGGTCGGCAGGTGCACGGCACTGCCGAGACCGAACAACGCGGCGGCCAGCAACAGTTCCTGGGCGTCCGCGGCCAGGCCGAGGGTCCGCTCGGGCACCACCCCGGTGGTCCGCAGGACGATCATCGCCAGGAACCCGGCCACGAACAGCGGCACGATCGGCGGACGGCTGCCGGCCTTCGCCGACTTCGCGCCCGCCTTCTCACCCGCTCCGCCCGTCGCCGAGGCGTCCGCCGCAGTCCCGACCGAGGATCCCGTCGAAGGCCCCGCCGGGGCCCCCACCGGCACCTCCGCCGGAACCCGCGTCGAAGCCCCCGTCCGCCGCGCCCGCAGGTTCCGCCGCGCCACCACGGCCACGCCCGCGACCAGCGGCGCCAGCAGCACCACGCGCATCAGCTTGACCAGCACCGCCTCCCGCAGCGCCCCGGCCCCGCCGGTCTGCGCGGTGGCGACCACCTGCCCGACGTCGTGCACGCTCGCCCCGACCCAGCGCCCGAATTCCGACTCGCCGAGCCCGAGCGGGTGCTGCAGCAGCGGAAGCACGGCGATCGCCAGCGTCCCGCACAGCGTGACGAGCGCGACCGAGGCCGCGACGTCCTCCTCCTCGCTGCCCGCCGCCTGGCTGACCGCGCCGATCGCCGAGGCCCCGCAGATCGAGTACCCGGTGGCGACCAACAGCGGCTGATCCCCGGGCAGGCCGAGCCGCCGGCCCAGCCAGAGCGTCCCCGCGAAGGTGGCCGCGACCACCGCGAGCACCATGGCGACGGTGGCCCAGCCGAGGCCGAGCACGTCGTCCAGGCTGAGCTTGAGCCCGAGCAGGACGATGCCGAGCCGCATCAGCCGTTTCCCGGCGGTGGACAGCCCGGGCCGGGCGATCCCGCGGACCACCGGGCGCAGCCCGGGCAGGTGGGCCGCCGCCATGCCGAGCACGACGGCGGCGGTGAGCTCGGGCACGGCCGGCACCAGGGCGTGGATGCCCAGCGCCGCGGCCACCCCGAGGACCGCGAGCAGCAGCCCGGGGGCGTCGCCGCGCATCGGGGGCAGTGAGCGGGTGCGGACGGCGCGTTGCCGGAGGGTCAGTGCCACGCCGCCCTCACTGCTGCTGGTCGGCGGGCAGCCGGTAGATCCGCCGGATGCTGGTGCCGAGCCGCGAGACGTCCGCGCCGTAGACGTGGATGGAGATCGCCGTGCTGCTGCAGGAGTTGCGCACCAGGTGGATGTCGCCGGGCGGGGCGAAGGCCGCCACGGTGCCGGCCGGGCCGGCCACGTGCTCGGTCTCGACCAGTCGGGCGGTGGGGCCCTCGGAGACCAGCCGGTAGCGGGTCTCGCTCTCCTGTCCCTGGTGGACGCCGGCCACGCACCAGGAGACGTGGTCGTGGATCGGGGTCTGCTGGCCGGGCAGCCAGACCAGGGCGACGACGGAGAAGCTGCCGTCCTCCTCGGCGTGCAGGACGTGCTGGCGGTAGCGCTGCGGGTCGCCCTCGCGCTGGGCGGGGGTGAGCAGCGCGTCGGGCCCGTCCGGGTCGGCGTGCAGGTGCGGGGCGAGGCGTTCGCCGACCAGGTAGGCGGTGAGCTCCGGCGGGAGCCCGCGGTCCACGACGGCGCGGATCTCACTGACCAGCGCGGTCATCCGCTCGGTGAGTCGGTCACTGCCGACCGTGGCTGAGGGTGTCATCCCAACAGGTTCGAACCTACCGACCTATCACGTCCAAGGAGGGTTCCTAAGCAATCTCCCCATCAACGCTTATGGATCTCGGCGGGCGGCCGTGCCCCGCCGGTCGTCGGGTCGGCCCGAGGGCCGGCATCGGTCGGCACCGGTAGGCCCCCAGGGGTCAGCACCCGACCCGGCTCGCCGCCGCCTGCCGCAGGTGGTCCAGCACCAGCCCGGTGGCCGGGATCCGCCGGTGCTCGCTGAGGACGTAGGCGCTCACCTGCCGCCGCAGGTGCGGTTCGACGGCTCGCCCGGTGACCTTGCGGTGGCACATGAAGGAGAGCACCAGTGCCGGCATCAGCGCGATCCCGACCCCGGCGGCGACCAGCGACTGCACCGCGAGGTTGTCGTCGGTGGAGAACACGATGTCCGGCGAGAAGCCCTCCTCGGCGCAGACGTGCAGCAGGTTGGCCCGGCAGCGCGGACAGCCCGCGATCCAGCGTTCGCCGTCGAGGTCGGCCAGCCGTACGGCGTGCCGGCGGCCGAGCGGGTGCCCGACCGGCAGCAGCACCGTGAGCAGGTCCTCCATCAGCGGGATCTCGTCCAGGCCGTCCGGCACCGCGGTGGCCCCGCCCGGGTAGCGGAAGGCCAGCGCGATGTCGCACTCCCCACGCAGCAGCCGCTGGACGGAGTCCGGCGGCTCGGCCTCCAGGAGCTCGACCCGCACGCCGGGGTGCTCGGCCAGCAGTCGGGCCATCGCCTCGGGTATCAGGGTGGCGTTGGCACTGGGGAAGGCGCAGACCCGCACCCGCCCGGCGCGCAGCCGGGCGAGCGCGGCGAGCTGCTGCTGGGCCGCGGACATGCTGCCGAGGATCAGCTCGGCGTGCCGGGAGAGCGCCTCGCCGGCCTCGGTGAGCCGAAGCCCGCGTCCCGCCCTGGTGAAGAGCGGAACGCCGACGGTGCGTTCGAGCGCCTTCATCTGCTGGGTGATGGCGGGCTGGGTGTAACCGAGTTCGCGGGCGGCGGCCGAGTAGGAGCCGGCCCGGACGACCTCGTGGAACGTCCTGATGTGCCGCGAATCGAACAACGCCTCCATGCTTCCTCCCCCTGCGCGGGCATCCTCGACAGCCCCGCAACGCCGCGCTCCGGCCGCGTCCGGGCCGCGCTCCGGTCGCATCCGGGCGCCCGAGAATCATAAGAGGAATTTGGAGGTGACGACCCCGACCCCACCCATACCTATGGTTCAGCCTCGAACCGTTCGTCTCACTGCTGCGCCGACGGCGGCAGCCCCATCGACACCCCCGCCTTCACCACGGGCGCCCCACCGCGCACGCTCGGGCTGCGCCGGCTGCGCCGTTCCACGAAGCGGGCGAGCCAGGAGAGCAGCAGACACATCCCGATGTAGATCGGCGCGATCACCATCACCACCGGGATGAACGGCAGGTCGTAGTCCAGGTTGGTGGCGATCAGCTTGCCCGCGTGCAGGAACTCCTCGTAGGTGATCAGGAAGCCCAGCGAGGTGTCCTTGAGCGCGACCACCAGCTGGCTGATGATGGCCGGCAGCATCGCCCGGTTGGCCTGCGGCACCAGGACGTACGTCATCACCTGGGTCTTGCGCATGCCCAGCGCGTACGCCGCCTCCCGCTGCCCCTTGGGCACCGCGAGCACGCCGGCCCGGAACACCTCGGCCAGCACCGAGCCGTTGTAGAGCACCAGCCCGGCCACCAGCGCCCAGAGCGGCTGCACCTTGAGCGCGACGAAGATGAAGAAGATCATCACCAGCAGCGGCATGGCCCGGAAGAACTCCACCACCAGCGTGGAGAACCAGCGCACCGCCCGGTGGTCGGAGAGCCGCCCGGCCGCGAACAGGGCGCCGAAGGGCAGCGCGAACAGCACCGTCCAGCCGAAGGCCTGCAGGGTGTTGCCGAGCCCGCGCAGCAGCAGGTTCTGCACCCCGCGGTACTCGAAGGGCTGCCACTTCGCGTACGTGAACTGATGGGTGTGGAACAGCATGTAGACCACCCAGCCGATCAACGCCGCGATCAGCAGCAGCGCGATCCCGCCGTACAGCCGGTGCCGGGAGAGCGCCTTCGGGCCGGGGATGTCGTACAGCGCCGAGGTTTCAACGGTCATCGGGACACCGCCACTCGTCGTTCCAGCAGGTTGAAGACGGCGCTGACGGCCAGGGTGATGATCAGGTAGCCGACGGCGATCCAGACGAAGGTCCAGATGATGCTGTAGCCCAGCTCGTTGATGGTCCGGTAGGTGCCGAGCAGCTCGGTGACGCTGAACGAGCCGGCGATCGCCGTGTTCTTCGCCAGCGCGATCATCACACTGCCGATCGGCGCCACCACCGAGCGGTACGCCTGCGGCAGCACCACCAGACCCATCGTCTGCCCGAAGCTCATGCCGAGGCTCCGGGCCGCCTCGCCCTGCCCGGTCGGCACCGTGTTGATGCCCGCCCGCATCGACTCGCAGACGAAGGCCGAGGTGTAGCAGCCCAGCGCGAGCACCGCGAAGGTGTAGAAGGGCAAGGTGATGTCGAACCGGGGCAGGCCCAGCACCACGATGAAGAACAGCAGGGTCAGCGGCGTGTTGCGCAGCACCGTCACCCACAGCGTCCCGAACACCCTCAGCGGCTTCACCGGCGAGACCCGGAAGCCGGCGATCAGCACGCCCAGCACCAGCGACAGCACGGCGCTCACCGCGAACAGCGAGAGCGTGCCGAGGAACCCGTCCCAGTAGGTCGACCAGTTGTCGGTCAGCGTTTTCACGGCGCGGCCCTCTCAGTACCGGTCGATCTGCGGCGGGTTGGGCGCCGGCTCTCCGGAGAGGCCGAGGGTCGCCTCGAAGGCCCTCTTCCAGTCGCCGTTCTGCATGTGGTGCTCCAGCGCGTCGTTGATCGCGCCGCGCAGCACGGTGTCGTTCTTCGGCACCCCGATCCCGTAGGGCTCGGTCGAGAACAGCGGGCCGACCACCTTGAGCTCGTCCGGCACCTTGGCCGCGTAGCCGAGCAGGATCGCGTTGTCCGTGGTCACCGCGTCGACCTGGTTGGTGATCAGGTTGTCCACGCAGGCCGAGTAGGTGTCGTAGCCGATCAGCTTCGCCTTCGGGTACTGCGACTGGATGCGCTGGTACGGCGTCGAGCCGGCCGCCGAGCAGACCTTCTTGCCGTCCAGGTCCTCCGGGCCGTGGATGGTGGTGTTGTTCCTGCGCACCAGCAGTGACTGCCCGGCGATGAAGTACGGGCCGGCGAAGCCGACCAGCTTCTTCCGGTTGTCGTTGATGGTGTACGTCCCGACGTAGTAGTCCACCTGGCCGTTCTGCAGCGCGGTCTCCCGGTTGGCCGAGGCGATGGTCTTGAACTGGATCCGGTCCGCCGGGAAGCCCAGAGAGGCGCCGACCATCTTGGCGATCTCGATGTCGAAGCCGGAGTACTCACCGGTGGCCGGGTTCTTCTGGCCCAGGTACGGCTGGTCCTCCTTGGCACCGACCACCAGGTGGCCCCGGCTGCGGGCGGCGTCCAGGGTCGGCGAGCCGGTGATCCCGGAGGCGTCCTGCACCTGGTAGGCGGGCAGGGCGCTGGCCTGCGGGCCCTTGGGCGGCGGGGTGCCGGGCTTGCCGCAGCCCACCGCCAGCGAGGCGAGCAGCAGGACGGCGGCGAGCGCGCGCCGGCCCGCCCGCGCGACGGACCGCCCCACGGACCTCTCCGCCGCCCTCCCCGCGGATCTCGCCGCGGACTGCCCCGCGGGTCCGGCCACGGGCGTCGTCTCACGGTTCACGGCGCCGCCTCAGTGCTTAAGGATCTTGGACAGGAAGTCCCGGGCGCGCTCGCTCTCGGGAGCGCTGAAGAACTCCTCCGGGGCGCGGTCCTCGACGATCCGGCCGTCGGCCATGAACACCACCCGGTTCGCGGAGGCCCGGGCGAACCCCATCTCGTGGGTGACCACGACCATCGTCATGCCCTCGCTCGCGAGCTGGCGCATGACGTCCAGCACCTCGTTGATCATCTCGGGGTCGAGCGCCGAGGTGGGCTCGTCGAACAGCAGCGCCTTGGGGTCCATCGCCAGTGCCCGGGCGATCGCGACCCGCTGCTGCTGCCCGCCGGAGAGCTGGGCCGGGTACTTGGCGGCCTGCCCGGCGAGTCCGACCCGCTCCAGCAGGGCGTGGGACTTGGCGTCCGCCTCCGCCTTGGGCCGGCCGCGGACCTTGATCTGTGCGAGCGAGACGTTCTGCAGCACGGTCTTGTGCGCGAACAGGTTGAAGGACTGGAACACCATGCCGACCTCGGCGCGCAGCTTGGCCAGGCCCTTGCCCTCCGCGGGCAGCGGCTCGCCGTCGATCAGGATGGTGCCGTGCTCGATCGGCTCCAGCCGGTTGATCGCCCGGCAGAGGGTGGACTTGCCGGAGCCGGACGGGCCGATGACCACGACGACCTCGCCGCGCCCCACCGTCAGCTCGATGTCCTGGAGGACGTGCAGGTCCCCGAAGTGCTTGTTGACCCCGCGCATCTCGATCAGCGGGGTGAAGGCCGAGGCGCCGGCCGGAGCCGGCCCGGAGGCTGCGGTCACCGGTTGCGCCGTCCCTTCAGCAGCCAGCCCAGCACGGCGCCCGCGATCAGCGTGGCCAGCAGCGCGATCCAGAGCGGCGCGGTGACGGTGAAGACCCAGAACTGGATCCTCACCTTGTCGAGGTTGGCGAACAGGAACCACACGGCGAGGACGACGATGACGCCGATCCCGATGTAGCGCGTGGGAATCCCGCCGATCTCACTGCGCTGGGATCGGGACGAACCGTCTGAAATCTTGGTCACCGGAGCAGTCTGCGGGCCGAACGGCCGATTTGCCCGGTTACGCGCCCCTCCGGGCCAGGGAGTAACCCGTACGGGGCAATCCCACCCCGTACGGGTTTGAACCTCTCCGGCCCGGACGGTCCGCTACCGCTCGTCCCTCCAGGACCGCCAGAGCGCCGCGTACGGCCCGCCCGCCGCGACCAGGTCCGGGTGGCTGCCGTACTCGCTGATCCGCCCGCCCTCGACCACCGCGATCACGTCCGCGTCGTGCGCGGTGTGCAGCCGGTGGGCGATGGCGATGACCGTTCGCCCCTCCAGCACCCGGGAGAGCGAGCGCTCCAGGTGCCGGGCGGCCCTCGGGTCCAGCAGGGAGGTGGCCTCGTCCAGCACCAGGGTGTGCGGATCGGCGAGCACCAGCCGGGCCAGCGCCAGCTGCTGGGCCTGCGACGGCGTCAGCGAGGTGCCGCCGGAGCCGACCTCGGTGTCCAGGCCCTCCGGCAGGGCGTCCACCCAGTCCCCGGCGTCCACCGCGTCCAGCGCGGCCCGCAGCTCGGTGTCGTCCGCCTCGGGGGCGGCCAGCCGCAGGTTGTCCCGCAGGGTGCCGACGAACACGTGGTGCTCCTGGTTCACCAGGGCGACCTGCGAGCGCACCCGCTCGGCCGGCATCCGCGCCAGCGCCGCACCGCCGAGGGTCACGCTGCCGCGGCCGGGGGCGTAGATCCCGGCCAGCAGCCGGCCGAGCGTGGACTTGCCCGCGCCCGACGGGCCGACCAGCGCGACCCGGCTGCCCGGGGCGACGTCCAGGCTGATGCCGTGCAGGACGTCGGCGCCCTCGCGGTAACCGAACCGGACGTCCTTCGCCTCGACGCGTCGGCCGTCCGGCCGGGCGGACTCGTCCCCCTCGTGTTCGGGCACCTCGCGTACGCCCACCAGCCGGGCCAGCGAGGCCTGGCCGATCTGCAGTTCGTCGTACCAGCGCAGGATCAGGTCCACCGGGCCGGTGAGCATCTGGGCGTAGAGCACCCCGGTGGTCAGCTGGCCCACCGTGATCCAGCCCCGGAGGGTGAACAGCCCGCCGAGCACCAGGGTGGCGAGCACCGCCGCGGTGTAGACCGCGTCGATGGTCGGGAACCAGGCCGAGCGCAACCAGAGCGTGTACCGCTCCCAGGCCAGCCACTCGCGCAGCTTGCGGTCGGTCAGCCCGACGCGCTGGTCGCCCAGCCGCAGCGCCTCGACCGTCCGCCCTGCGTCGACCGTCTCGGCCAGCACGTTGCTGACCGCCGCGTACCCGGCCGACTCGCTGCGGTAGGACTGCGGCGCGCGCCGGAAGTACCAGCGGGAGCTGACCAGCAGCAGCGGCAGGCCGATCAGCGAGGTCAGCGCGAGCAGCGGCGAGGTGACCAGCAGCGCACCGAGCACCAGCAGCAACGAGACGACGGCGACGGCGAGTTCGGGCACGGCCTCGCGCACCGACTTGTCCAGCCGGTCGATGTCGGTGGTGCCCCGGGAGACGAGGTCCCCGGTGCCGGCCCGCTCCAGCACCCCCGTCGGCAGGGCCACCGAGCGGACCAGGAAGTCCTCGCGCAGGTCGGCCAGCACCCGCTCGCCGAGCACCGAGCCGCGCATCCGCGACCACCCGGTGAACGCCGCCTGCGCCACCAGTGCCAGCAGGTACCAGGCGACCGACACCGCGATGGTGGACCCGGCCGTCCCGGTGGCGAGCGACTCGACCAGGCGGCCGAGCACCCAGGGGCCGACCAGCCCGGCCACCGTGGCCGTCGAGTGCAGCGCCACCACCGCCGAGAATCCGGCGCGGTGCCGCCGCGCGAGCAGGAGCAGGTACCCGCGCACGGCCGCCGGGGAGCCGACCGGCAGGGTGGCGGCCGGCCCCTGTTCCTCTTGGACGGGGGGCTTCATGACGTACTCCTCGGGTGCGTGGCAGGGAAGTTGACGGTGGTCCTCATACGACCTCACCCACCGGACGGGCCGCTTCCTCGTCGCGGGTGACCACGGCGCGGTAGGCCGGCTCGGTCCGCATCAGCTCGCGGTGCCGCCCGGCCGCGACGACCCGGCCCTCCTGCAGCAGCACCACCCGGTCCGCCCGGTCGAGCAGCAGCGGGCTGGTCGCGAACACCACCGTGGTACGGCCCGCCCGGGTGTCCCGCAGCCCGGCGGCGATCCTCGACTCGGTGTGCGCGTCCACCGCGCTGGTGGGCTCGTCCAGCACCAGCACCGGCGGGTCCGCCAGCAGGGCGCGGGCCAGGGCGAGCCGCTGGCGCTGCCCGCCGGAGAGCGAGCGCCCGCGCTCGGTGATCCGGGCGAGCATCGGGTCTCCCCCGCACTCCGGCGAGGCCTCCACCAGGGCCTCCAGCACGTCCTCCGACCGGGCCGCCGCCAGCGCCTCGGCCGCCGGGACCCGCCCCGAGGACGGGACGTCGAACAGCTCGGCCAGTGTGCCGGAGAGCAGCACCGGCTCCTTGTCGTGGACCAGCACCGCCGCCCTGGCCTCGGCCAGCGGCACCGCGTCCAGCTCCGTGCCGCCCAGCCGCGCCGAGGCCCGCGCCCGCTCGCCCTCGGCCTGCGGGACGTGGCCGCCGAGCCGCTCGGCCAGCGCCCCGGCGAAGTCCGGGTCCCCGCAGACCACCGCGGTCAGCTCGCCGGCCCGCGCCGTCAGCCCGCTCGTCGGGTCGTGCAGGTCGGCCCGGCCGGGACTGGCCAGCGAGGCCCCGGCGGCGCCGACGGTCCGGTCGAGAGAGAGCACCCGGACGGCCCGCCCGGCGGAGACCCGGGCCACGCTCCAGGCGTGCGCCGCCTCGCCGAGGATGCGCAGCGGGGCCGCCAGGAAGGCCGTCGCGCCGTACACCGCGATCAGGGTGCCGACGGCGAGGTCACCGTCGGCGACCAGTTGGGCGCCGTACCAGGTGACGCCGACCACGAACAGGCCGGGCAGCAGCACCTGTTGCGCCTGCATCAGCGACCAGATCCGGGCCGAGCGGACGGCTGCCGCCCGGACCTTCTGGGAGGCGACCCGGTACCGCTCCAGGAACAGCTCCTCGCCGCCGATGCCGCGCAGCACCCGCAGCCCCGCGACCGTGTCGGCCGCCAGCTCGGTGGCCTTGCCGCCGAGGGCGCGCTGCTGCTCGTAGCGCCGCTCGAACGGCCCGATCAGCGGCCAGACGGAGCCCGCGAGCACCGGGACACCGAGCAGCACCCCGGCCCCGAGCACCGGATCGATCGTCAGCACCGCGATGCTGACGGCCAGCCAGACGACCACCGCGGACCGGACCCGGGCCACCAGCTCGACGTACCAGCCGATCCGCTCGACGTCCCCGCTGCCGACCGCGACGACCTCGCCGGTGGCGATCCTGCGGGACAGCCCGGCCCCGAGGTGCGAGGCCTGTCTGGCCACCAACTGCCGTACCTGGGTGGCCGCGTGGATCCAGTTCCAGACCACCTGGCGGTGCGCCAGCACGGTGCCGAGCGCGGCGCCCGCACCCAGCAGCAGCAGGAGCCCGCCGGACCGCCAGATCCCGGCGGCGTCGCCGTCCACGGCGGCCTGCACGCCGATCCCGAGCGGTACCGGCAGGGCGGCCTGGCACCCCATCTCGATCAGCGTCCAGACGGTGGCGAGCCACTGCCCGCGCCGCTGGCTGCGCTGCAGCCAGCGCAGGAAGGCCAGGGGTGAGGAGAGGTCGGGGCTGCCGGGGTCGTCCAGCGGCAGGGGGGTGAGCAGCATGACACTCCGATACGAGCGGTGCGCGGGCAGGGGCAGGGGCGCACGGGGGTACAGGGGTACGGGGGCAGCGGGGGTTCGGAGAACAGGGCGCACGGAGCGCCTCGGTGACGTGCGCACCGCCCGCCCGGCGACCGAAGGACGGTCGAACGGCGGGCGGCCCGGGCCGACGGCCGGAGGATGCGCGGCACGACGGCGCGGCCGCACGCACCACGGCGGCCGACGCGACGTCGACGGTGCGTCCGGAGGAGACACCGGACGGAGACGGGATGGGCACGAAGGGCCCGGAAGTCAGGAGGTCATGGCCGCGAGCCTGCCAACCTCCGCGTGATCCGCGCAACAGGTTTTCACCGTGGCCCCCGCGCGCTTCGGCGCCCGCACGCCCTGCGCTTACCCGCACGCCCCAAGCCTCGGCCGCACGCCCAGCCGCCCGCCCCGACGAGCCGCCAGCCGCTCGCCGCCCGGGGCCAAACCCCCGCAAAGCTTCACCCAAGATTCGCCCGTTCGGCGGGAACAATCACACCGGGGCGCCAGTTGCCCCCACTGGAACCACAGGACAACCAGGAGGGCACCCCTTCCCGTGAGCAGCATCCCCACCGTCACCCTGAACGACGGCGCGCAGATCCCGCAGCTCGGCTTCGGCGTGTGGCAGGTCCCGGACGCCGAGGCCACCCCCGCCGTCCGCTCCGCGATCGAGGCGGGCTACCGCTCCATCGACACGGCGGCCATCTACGAGAACGAGGCCGGCACCGGCGCCGCGATCGCCGAGGCGCTGGCGGGCGGCGTGGCCCGCGAGGACCTCTACGTCACCACCAAGCTCTGGAACTCGGGCACCCGCGACTGGTCGGGCGCGCAGGGCCGCGACGCGGTGCTGCGCGAGTTCGACGCGTCACTGGCCAAGCTCGGCCTCGAGCGCCTCGACCTGTACCTGATCCACTGGCCGCGCCCGATGCACGGCGACAGCTACCTCAACATCTGGAAGGCCTTCGAGCAGCTGAAGGCGGACGGCCGGGTCACGTCGATCGGCGTCTCCAACTTCGGCACCCAGCAGCTGACCCGCCTGCTGGACGAGGCCTCCGTCGCCCCGGCCCTGAACCAGGTCGAGCTGCACCCGTACTTCCCGCAGGCGGAGCTGCGCGCGTTCCACGCCGAGCACGGCATCGCCACCGAGGCCTGGAGCCCGCTCGGCCAGGGCAAGGAGCTGCTCGCCGAGCCCGCGCTGGTGAAGATCGCCGAGAAGCACGGCCGCACGGTCGCCCAGGTGGTGCTGCGCTGGCACCTCCAGAGCGGCGTGATCGCCATCCCGAAGTCGGTCACCCCGTCCCGGATCCGCGAGAACCTGGACGTCGCCGGCTTCGAGCTGGACACCGAGGACCTCACGGCGATCGCCGCGGTGGCCACCGGCCAGCGGATCGGGCCGGACCCGCAGGAGTTCGACTGGAACTGACGTCGGGCCCGGGGGTCCGGCCTCCGGGCCCCCGAACCGCCTGACGGCCGGCACACGAAGACCGCCCGCACCCCTACCGGGAGCGGGCGGCCTTCGGTGTGCCCCGATGCGCCAAAGCCCATGACCACGCGGCGAAGCCCATGGCCATGGACCCTCAGCGTTTTGGCGAATCGTTTTGGCTACTGCGGCGAAGATTTGACCTAGAGCCTGGCCGCCTTCGCGATGAGCGCGAGCGCGGCCTCGTGCTCGCCCTCCTCCAGCGGAGCCAACAGCAACCGCTGGACCTCGGCCACCCCAGCGGCCGAGCGGTGCAGCAGGTCCTGTCCCGCCGGTGAGAGCGAGAGCAGGTTGCGCCGTCCGTCCGAGGGGTCGCGTCGGCGCTGCACCAGACCGCGGCGCACCAACCGGCTGACCATCTCGGCCATCGTGGCCTTGTCCAGCGAGGCCAGCTCGCCGACCGTGCGCTGGTCGGCGCCCGGTTCCAGCTCCAGCGCGTCCAGCACCGCGTACTGCGGAGCCGTCAGCTCGGCGCCCACGTGCTCCGACCAGAGCTTGGTGTGCACCTGCTGGCTCACCCTGATCAGGTAGCCGATCGCCCGCTGGGCGTCCAGTATCGGCCGCGCGTCGGTGATGACGGCGACCGCCGCGGGCTCCAGCCTGGCTATCTTGGCCATCACCCGGACGATCTCGACCTGTTCCTCCGCCGTGAGCGGCTCGAACAGGACGCGCTGCACGCGGACCACACCACCGGTGGCCTCGCGCACCGCCTGGGCGCCGCCCTGCGAGAGGGCCAGCAGCTTGCGCCGGCCGTCGGCCGGGTCGCGCCTGCGCAGCACGAGGCCGCGGCGGACCAGCCGCGCGACCATCTCCGCCATCGTGGCCTTGTCGAGCGAGGCTCGCTCGCCGACCGTCCGCTGGTCCGCACCCGGCTCAAGGGCCAGGACCAGCAGCACGGCGAACTGCGGAGCCGTGAGATCGGCTCCGACGTGTTCGGACCACAAGCGGGTGTGAACCTGCTGTGCCACGCGAATGAGGTGTCCGGGCGACTGCTGAAGTCGCGCAGACACGCGGGTTGTCGGGATCTCCCCCAGCACCATGTATCCGTCCCGATGTCACACCCGGTGTGTGTGGGACACCCGGGTGGGGCAGTAACGGCGAGTGGGCGTCCAGCTATGAGGGAGGGCGCTCCAGCCGTGCAGCCGGTGGCTGCTGGCGGACACTATACAAACGGCGGGCCCTTGCTGGCAGGCAGGGGCGGATAGTAGACGCAGGTTCGGCAACATTGGCATATTTACTCGCTGCGAAGTCCTTGCAGTAACCCGTTCTCAGCAGAAAGCCGACCGGTCGGTCCTTACCGACCGTCACCTGCGTCTCTCCACCCTGGCCGCCCTCCCTACCCGCCGGTAGGGTGTGGCCACCCTCTCCGGGGGCTCTCCCCGGGAGGCAACCCCCGAGAGAGACGAGAGCGCGCATGACCGAGCAGAGCACCGCCCCCAGGGTCGCCGTCGTCACCGGTGCCGCCCGCGGCCTGGGCGCGGCCACCGCCGTCCGGCTGGCCGCCGACGGCTACGCGGTCGCCGTACTGGACCTGGACGAGTCGGCGGGCAAGGAGACCGTCGACCGGATCACCGCGGCCGGCGGCAGGGCGCTGGCCGTCGGCGCCGACGTCTCGGACGCCGGGCAGGTCCAGACCGCCGTCGACCGGGTGGCCGCCGAGCTCGGCGCCCCGGTCGTCCTGGTGAACAACGCGGGCGTGCTCCGCGACAACCTGCTCTTCAAGATGTCCGAGTCCGACTGGGACACGGTCATGAACGTTCACCTCCGCGGCGCCTTCCTGATGACCCGCGCAGTGCAGAAGCACATGGTCGACGCCGGTTTCGGCCGCATCGTCAACCTGTCCTCGTCCTCGGCCCAGGGCAACCGCGGCCAGGCCAACTACTCGGCCGCCAAGGCCGGTCTCCAGGGCTTCACCAAGACTTTGGCCATCGAGCTGGGCAAGTTCGGCATCACGGCCAACGCGGTCGCCCCCGGCTTCATCGCCACGGACATGACAGCCGCCACCGCGGCCCGGGTCGGCATGGACTTCGAAGACTTCAAGCGGGCCGCGGCCTCGCAGATCCCGGTCCAGCGGGTCGGTCGGCCTGAGGACGTCGCCCACACCATCTCCTTCCTCGCGAGCGAGGACGCCGGCTTCGTCTCCGGACAGGTGATCTACGTCGCGGGCGGCCCCCTCGACTGAGCACGGAACCTACACAGGGTTACCACGGAGTGGGAAGCCGGGCGCACCGGCCTCCCACTCCGTTTGCTTTACCGGTGCTTTTGCAGAATCATTCGACCACCACACGGACTTTCGATACCGGAATAGGGGAAATCACCCCTCGAGCCGCCCCGGATCGACCCAATTGTCGATTTCTTGGGAAAATGACAATTACCGCCGGAATAGCCCTGTCCGGGTGGGTAGGGTCACCCCGTGCAATCCAGAAGTACCTCCGTTCCCCTTCCGCGCCGGGCACCGGAGCGCCGCACCGCCGAAATCGGCCGACGGGAACGCCCCGCCGCCCCGGGGCGCACCCCCGCCCCGCTCGGCCCCGACCCCCGCGAGCCCGGCTGGCCGCCGATGAGCCGGCGGCAGGCCGCCCTGCTCGCCGTCACCCTCGCCGGATACCTGCTGGTGCTGGCCGGGGTCCTGCTCAACACCGCGCTGGTCGACCTCGACTGGTCGGTCCGGCTGCTGCGCCCCTACGAGCGGTGGCCCCGGCTGGAGCCGCTGCTCGACACCTGGGTGGTCGCCGGGCAGCGCGGCCCCTCGGCGATCGCCGCCTTCGTCTGGCTCGGTTGGCGGGCCCACCGCCTCGGCCGGCTGCGCCCGCTGCTGGTCATGGGCATCGCCCTGTTGTTGCTCAACGTCACCGTCGGCGCGGTCAAGATCGTCACCGGCCGACTCGGCCCGCACTACGCCCAGTTCGTCGGCTCGCCCGAGCTCTTCTCCGGCGGCACGATCTTCCCGTCCGGCCACACCGCCAACGCGGTGGTCACCTGGGGCGTGCTCGCCTACCTGGCCGCCCGCTGGCGGCGCACCGGCGCCCTGATCGCCGCCGCCACCGCCTGCTCGATCGGCCTGACCACGGTCTACCTGGGCACCCACTGGGTCACCGACGTCCTGGCCGGCTGGGCGGCCGGACTGCTCGTGCTGCTCTCCCTGCCGCTGCTGGAACCCCTGGTCGCCATCGCCGAACAGCGGCTCCACCGGCGCTTCGCCCGCCGGCAGCTGTCCTGCTGAACCCGAAGCGGCCCGAACCCCGGCACCAAGCCCCGGCACCAAGCCCCGGTCCCGCGCCCCGGCGCCGAACCCGGGCCTCGGCCCCCGGACCCCGGCCGGTACGTCGGGCCCGGTACGTCGGGCCCGGGACCCGCCCCTCAGCTCGATCCGGGGGCACACTCCGGCCCCCGGACCACCCGGCCTACCCCTCCCAGCTGCGCTCGACCACACCGTCGCGCACCGCGAGGTTGAGCCGCCCCTGCCGGAACTCCATGGTCATCAGGTCCCCCGGTTCCAGCACCCGGACCGACGCCCAACCGTGCCGCCGGGCCAACTCCCGGGCCCGCTCGATCCGCAGCCCCGCGTACCCCTCGCCGTCCTGGCCCACGGCACCCGGCCCGGAACCCCCGGCCGAACCCGAACCCACCGCGCCGTGCCCCGCGCCCGCCGCGTCCGATCCCGACATCGCGCCTCCCCGGCTGGTCCCCTCGGACGTACGCTGGAATCGTAGCCCGACCCGCGCGGTCCGGAGGTGAACGGCATGCGCACCACCACCCCGCGACGGTGGCGCAGCGGCACCGAGCCGGCCACCGCCCGCAGCGACCTCAAGCTCCGCTACCTGCTCTCGCTCACCTTCACGCCGCTGTTCGCCCTGGCCACGCTGGGCTTCGCGATCTGGGCGGCCGCCTCGCCCGCCTACGGCGCTCCCAGCCGGGGCACCCTCACCGGCTTCGCCGTGGCCTGCGGCCTGCTCACCCTGTTCGCCGCCGTCGATCTCGTGGTGGTCGTCCGGCGCCGCCGGACCGAGCTCTGACGCGGTGTCTCCCACGGAGTGGGAAGCCGGCCGGGCCGGCTTCCCACTCCACGCGACCGGCGGTCCCGGCCTCAGCGGCCGCCGACCGCCTGCTTGACCAGGGTCCGCCCGAAGTCCCACATCAGTCCGCTCCCCCGGTGGGCCTCGTCCATGATGTCCGTGAAGGCGTCCACGAACCGGTCCACATCGCGCTCGGTGACGATCAGCGGCGGGATCAGCTTGATCACTTCCAGGTGGTCCCCGGACACCTGGGTCAGGATGCGGTGCCGTTGCAGCAGCGGCACGACCACCATCTGCGCGAACAGCCCCTTGCGCGCCGCCTGGAGCGCGGTCCAACCGGTGCGCAGCTTGAGCGACTTGGGCCGCCCGAACTCGATCCCGATCATCAGCCCGCGCCCGCGCACCTCGGCGAGCAGCTCGTACCTGTCGACCAGCGCGGTCAGCCGTTCGCGGAGGTGGTCGCCCACCTTGCGGGCGTTCTCCACCACCTGCTCGTCGCGCATCACCTCCAGGGTCGCCAGCCCGGCCGCCATGGCCTGGGCGTTGGCGCCGAAGCTGGCCGAGTGCACCAGCACCCGGTCCATCGAGGAGTACACCTTCTCGAAGATCCAGCTCTTGCCGAGCGTCGCCCCGACCGGCACGTACCCGCCGGACAGCGCCTTGGCCGCGCAGACCAGGTCGGGCAGCACGCCGTCCTCGTGCTGGTAGGCGAAGAATTCGCCGGTGCGGCCGATGCCGGTCTGCACCTCGTCGCAGATCAGCAGCGCCCGGTGCTCGTGGAGCAGTGCCTGGGCGGCCCGCAGCCAGCCGGGCGGCGGTGCCTGGACGCCCTTGCCCTGGATCGGTTCGACGATCAGCCCCGCGACGTCGCCGCGTTTCAACTCCTTGGCCAGCGCGGCGAGATCGCCGAGCGGGATGGCGGTGTCCGGCAGCAGCGGGTCGAAGCCCTTGCGGAAGCCGCTCTCCCCGTTGACCGAGAGCGAGCCGGTGGTCAGCCCGTGGAAGGCGTGGTCGGCGTAGAGGATCCGCCGGCGTCCGGTGGCGTACCGGGCGAATTTGAGCGCGGTCTCCACCGCCTCGGTGCCGCTGTTGCCGAAGAACACCCGGTCCAGCCCGGGAGCCTGGGCCAGCAGCCGCTCGGCCAGCAGCCCGGGCAGCGGCGAGCAGTCGAAGCGCACCAGGTCCGGCAGGTCGAGGTCCATCACCTGCCGGATCGCCGAGCGCACCACCGGGTGGTGGCGGCCGAGCGCGAAGATCCCGAAGCCGGCCAGCATGTCGAGGTACTCGTTGCCCTCGGAGTCGTAGAAGTACTGCCCGCGGGCGCGCTCGTAGTACTTGTCGAAGCCGATGGTGTGCAGCATCCGCGGCAGCTGCGGGTTGAGGTAGCGGCCGTGCAACTCGTAGCGTTCGCCGCCGCGTTCGGCGATCAGCTTGGCGAGGTCGAAGGCGGGGCGGTCTGGTTCAGCCGGCATGGCGCGGGTTCGCTCCTCGGGTCGGTAGCAGGTTCTTGGCGAAGACGGCGGTCTGGGCGGCGACCCCGGTCCCGGTGAGCCCGGCCTCCTCCAGGATCTCCCCGCGCGAGGCGTGGCCGAGGAACTCCTGGGGCAGGCCGAGCACCCGCACCGGCACGTCCACGTCGGCGTCCCGCAGCGCCTGGGCGACGGCCGAACCGACGCCTCCGGTACGGCCGTTGTCCTCGACGGTGACCACCAGCCGGTGGGCGGCGGCCAGTTCGGGCAACGCCGGGTCGACCGGCTTGACCCAGCGCGGGTCGACCACGGTGGCGGTGAAGCCCTCGGCGAGCAGCAGCCGGGCGGCGTCGAGGCAGGCGGAGGCGGTGGTGCCGACCGCGACCAGCAGGATCTCCGGCGCCCGCCCGGTGCGCAGCAGCACGTCCACTCCGCCGATCCGCTCGACGGCCGGCACCCCGGGCCCGATGTTGCCCTTCGGGAAGCGCACGACGGTCGGGGCGTCGCGGACGTCGACGGCCTCGCGCAGCTGGGCGCGCAGCTGTTCGGCGTCGCGCGGCGCGGCGAGCCGCAGGCCGGGTACGACCTGGAGGATCGACATGTCCCACATGCCGTTGTGCGAGGCGCCGTCCGGCCCGGTCACCCCGGAGCGGTCGAGCACGAAGGTGACGCCCAGCCTGTGCAGGGCGACGTCCATCAGGACCTGGTCGAAGGCCCGGTTGAGGAAGGTCGCGTACACCGCGACCACCGGGTGCAGTCCGCCGGTGGCGAGCCCGGCCGCGCTGGTGACGGCGTGCTGCTCGGCGATCCCGACGTCGAAGGTCCGTTCCGGATAGGCCTTGGCGAACGGGGCCAGGCCCACCGGCTGGAGCATGGCCGCGGTGATCGCCACCAGGTCCGGCCGCTCGGCACCGAGGGTGACCAGCTCGTCCCCGAACACCGAGGTCCAGGAGACCCCGCCGGTGGGCGAGATCGGCAGGCAGGTGTACGGGTCGATCGGGTTGACGGCGTGGAAGCGGTCGGCCTCGTCCTGCTCGGCCGGCCGGTAGCCGCGTCCCTTGACGGTCAGGCAGTGCACGATGACGGGCCCGCCGAAGTTGCGGGCCTGGCGCAGCGCCTGTTCGACCGCGCCCAGGTCGTGGCCGTCGATCGGCCCGAGGTACTTGAGGCCGAGGTCCTCGAACATGCCCTGCGGGGCGAAGGCGTCCTTGAAGCCCTTCTTGGCGCCGTGCAGCGCGTCGAAGATCGGCTGGCCGACCAGCGGGGTGCGCTGCAGGGCCTCCTTGCCGAGTGCGAGGAAGCGTTCGTAGCCCTGGGTGGTGCGCAGGGTGGCCAGGTGGTTGGCGAGGCCGCCGATGGTCCTGGCGTAGGAGCGCTCGTTGTCGTTGACGACGATGACCAGCGGCCGGTCGCGCGCCTCGGCGATGTTGTTGAGCGCCTCCCAGGCGAGCCCGCCGGTGAGCGCGCCGTCGCCGATCACCGCGACGGTGTGCCGGTCGTGCTGGCCGAGCAGCCGGGCGGCCTTGGCCAGGCCGTCGGCGTAGGAGAGCGCGGTGGAGGCGTGCGAGTTCTCGACCAGGTCGTGCTCGGACTCGCCCCGCGAGGGGTACCCGGAGAGTCCGCCGCGCATCCGCAGCCGGCTGAAGTCCTGTCGGCCGGTGAGCAGTTTGTGGACGTAGCTCTGGTGGCCGGTGTCGAAGACGATCCGGTCGTACGGCGAGTCGAAGACCCGGTGCAGGGCGATGGTCAGCTCCACCACGCCCAGGTTGGGCCCGAGGTGGCCGCCGGTGCGGGTGACGGCGTCGATCAGGAAGTCGCGGATCTCGTCGGCGAGCAGCGGGAGTTCGACGGCGGGGAGCTTGCGCAGCTCGGCCGGGGACGTGACGCGGGAGAGCAGTGACATGGGTACACCTCACGACTCGGAGCGGTGCGGTGGCGCCTCCACCCGGTCCGGAAGCGGGCCCGGCCCGGCGCTGGGGCGGCGCCGGCCCGGGCGCGGGGCCCGGGCCGGGGTGCCGACCTGGAGGTCAACTCCCGTCTCAGCGGCCCTTGTTGCCGCTGACGGTCTCGGTGATGGCGCGCAGCGACTGCTGGAGCGAGCCCATCGTCGCGAGGACGGCGGTCGGCTCGTAGCCGCAGTGGGCCATGCAGTTCTCGCAGCGCGGGTCCTTGCCGCGGCCGTACTTGCTCCAGTCCGTCTTCTCGACCAGTTCGCGGTAGGTCGGCACGTAGCCGTCGGCCATCAGGTAGCAGGGCCGCTGCCAGCCGAACAGCGAGTAGTTGGGGATGCCCCAGGGGGTGCACTCGAAGTCGGCCTTGCCCTCCAGGAAGTCCAGGAAGAGCGGGCTGTGGTTGAGCCGCCAGCGCCGGCGGTTGCCGTCGGCGAAGGCCTTGCGGAAGAGCTCCCTGGTCTGCTCGACCCCGAGGAAGTGCTCCTGGTCGGGGGCCTTCTCGTAGGCGTAGGCGGGCGAGATCATCATCTCGTCCACCTTGAGCTCGTCGTTGAGGTAGTCCAGGACGTCGATGACGGTCTGCGGGGTGTCGGTGTTGAAGAAGGTGCTGTTGGTGGTGACCCGGAAGCCGCGCCGCTTGGCCTCCTTGATCGCCGCCACCGCCTCGTCGAAGGTGCCCTCCTTGGCCACCGACTCGTCGTGCCGCTCCCGCAGGCCGTCGATGTGCACCGCGAAGGTGAAGTACGGCGAGGGCGTGAACTTGTCCATCTTCTTGCGCATCAGCAGCGCGTTGGTGCAGAGGAAGACGTACTTGCGGCGCTCGACCAGCTGCCGGACGATCTCGTCGATCTGCGGGTGCATCAGCGGCTCGCCGCCGGCGATCGAGACCATCGGCGCACCCGACTCCAGGACCGCGCCGACCGCCTGGGCGACGGGCATCCGCTGCTTCAGGACGCCCGCGGGGTGCTGGATCTTGCCGCAGCCCTCGCAGGCGAGGTTGCAGGCGAAGAGCGGTTCCAGCTCCACGATCAGCGGGAACTTGTCCCGGCGCTTGAGCAGCTTCTGCTGCATGAGGTAGGTGCCGACCCGCACGGTCTGGCGCAACGGCATGGCCATGGCTAGCTCGCCTCCTGGGGGAGCGTCGAGGATGTGGGGTGGTTCAGGTCCGCGGAGCCGTTCAGGACCGCGGGTCCGGGCGCGCGCTCCTGCCGGTACCAGTCGACGAGGGCGGGCACCGTCGCCCTCAGGGTCCGCCAGGCGCGCACCCCGGCCGGGAGGGTGCCGAACCGCAGCAGTTCGTGCTCGGGCGTGTCCACCACCACGCGCAGGACGGCCGTCGGCAGTGCGGGCCGCACCTCCCGCAGCGCGGCCAGGACGGCGGCGGCCTCCATGTCGACGGCGAGCGCGCCCTGGACGTGCAGTGCCCGCCGTTCGATGCCGCGCACCACGTGGTCGGCGGTGTGGTGCACGCCGGTGTGCACGGTCAGGCCGCGCTCCTTCAGCGCCCGGGTGAGCTCCGCCCCGGAGTCGAGCGGGTACAGGTGGCCCTCGGCGTCGCGCACGCCGTCGGCGGCGACCACGTCGCCGGGCTGCACGCCCGGGCCGAGCGCGGCTCCGAAACCGGCCACCACCACGGCGCCGTACCCGGTGGGGGCGGAGCCGAGCAGCCGACGGACGGCCAGCCCGGCGCGCCGCCGGCCGACCCCGGTGCGCACCAGCACCGGGGACCCGCCGGGCGCGCCGCGCCAGTCACCGCCGCGCAGGGCCCAGACCTCGGGGCCCAGGGCGCAGAGCACCAGCAGCGGCGCGGTGGTCACCGCGCCGCTCCGATCGCCGGAGCGCCGTCGACCCGGCTCGTGCCCGGGGCGCCGTGGACGTAGCGGCCGAGCGCGGTGACCGGGAAGACCAGCCGGTACAGGTGGTAGTTGATGGAGAAGTCCCACGGGAAGCCGGTTCCGGTGAACTGCGGTTCGTCCCAGGTGCCCTCGGGCAGCTGGGTGCGCACCAGCCACTCCACGCCGCGCTCCACCGCGGGGTTGGCCCGGCCCTGCGGCCCCTCGCCGGCCGAGAGCAGCGCCATCAGCGCCCAGGCGGTCTGCGAGGCGGTGGAGTCGCCGCGCCCGGCCCAGCGCGCCGGGTCGTCGTAGGAGCGCATGTCCTCGCCCCAGCCGCCGTCGGCGTTCTGCCGGTCCTCAAGCCAGCGCACCGCCCGGCGGATCGCCGGGTGCTCGTCGGGGACGCCGGCCGCGACCAGGGCGGGCAGCACCGAGCCGGTGCCGTAGATGTAGTTGGTGCCCCAGCGGCCGAACCAGGAGCCGTCGGCCTCCTGGTTGCGCAGCAGCCACTCGATGCCGCGCCTGGTCCGGGGGTCGCGGGAGCGGCCGGTCTCGGCGAGCATCTCCACCACGTGCGCGGTGACGTCGGCGGACGGCGGGTCGACGACCTCGCCGAAGTCGCAGAACGGCAGCTTGTTGGGCAGCGTGCTGGTGTTGTCCACGTCGAAGGCGCCCCAGGCACCGTTCTTGGACTGCATGCCGAGGTTCCACAGCACCGCCCGGTCGACCGCGCCGTCGACCCTGGCCGGGTCCGGGTGGGCGACCCGGCGCAGCGCGAGCACCACCTCGGCGGTGTCGTCGATGTCGGGGTAGGTGTCGTTCTCGAACTCGAAGGCCCAGCCGCCGGGGGCGAGCCCGGGCCGCTGGACGGCCCAGTCGCCGCGCTTGCGGATCTCCTCGCCGAGCATCCAGTCGACGGCGGAGACCAGCGCCGGGTGGTCGGCCGGCACCCCGCCGTCGACCAGGGCGATGGTGGCCAGGCAGGTGTCCCAGACCGGGGACTGGCAGGCCTCCAGCCAGCGCTTGCCGTCCTCGGTGTGCACGGTGAAGCGGTCGAAGGAGGAGAGCCCGGCCTTCATCACCGGGTGCTCCAGCTCGTAGCCCTCCAGGTGCAGGGCGATCAGCGAGTATACGGCGGGGGGCTGGATGCCGCCCCAGCAGCCGTCGGCCTCCTGGCGCTCGACGATCCAGCGGCAGGCCTGCGAGACGGCCAGTCGGCGCAGCGGGCGGAAGGCCCGGCGGTGGTAGGCGTGCAGCACCTTGTCGAGGCGTTCGAAGAGGCCGTCCCAGGTGGTGGCGGGGGCGAGCGGCCGGTGGGGGTACGGGTCGTCCGGGTCGGTGTGCAGCTCGGTGAGCGCGAAGGGGGCCGGACGGACCGGGCGGTGGGAGGAGACCACGGTCAACGGGACGATGGTCTGGCGGGCCCAGCAGCCGAAGGCGTAGATGTTCAGCGGCAGCCACCGGGGCAGGAAGATGATCTCGGGAGGCATCTCGGGCAGCCGGTCCCAGGGCCACCAGCCGAACAGGGCGAGCCAGATCCGGGTGAACACCCGGGCCGCCGCGATGCCCCCGGCGGAGCGGACGTAGCGCGCGGCGGCGAGCATGTGCGGGGCGTCCGGGTCGTCGCCGGCCAGTTTGAGCGCGACGTACGCCTCGACGGTGGTGGACAGCTCGGGCGGCCCGCCGTGGAAGGTGGACCAGGTGCCGTCCTCGCGCTGCTGGGAGCGGATCCACTCGGCGGTGGCGCGGGTCTGCTCCTCGGTGCGGATTCCCAGGAACTGTCGGAGCAGTAAGTCCTCGGCGTCCATGGTGACGTTGGTCTCCAGGTCGCCCTTCCACCAGCCCTCGGACGACTGCAGGGAGAGCAGGTGGGTGGAGGCGCGGGCCAGGGCCTCCCGTGCGTCGGCCGGCCGGAGGTCCGCCTCACCGGCCGGCCGGAGCTGGTCGGTGTCCTCGGGCTGCCACCTCCCCGCACCCAGCAGGGTCGGGGGGCGGTCGCCCACCGCGACCGGCTCGGAATCGTACTCAGGGTCGAGCCGGCCGTCCGCGGTTGCTGTCAACGTAACGTCACCTCTCTCGTACCACCACGAATTCGGCGAGTGCGACGAAGTGCTCGCGCACCTCGTCGGTCATGGGCACCTCGTCCAGGGCGGCGAGGGCAGTCGTGTGCTGGCGGCGGGCCTCCTCCTGGGTCCAGGCACGGCCGCCGGCCTCCTCGATCAGCGCGGCCCGGGCGGCGAGCTCGGGCTCGCTCTCCTCCCCGCGTCCCTTGGGGTCGGCCAGTTCCTCGGCGAGCCGGCGCGAGGCCGCTCCGCCCTCGGCGAGTGCGGCGGCCACCGGCAGGGACTTCTTGCGCTGGCGCAGGTCGCCCCAGTGCGGCTTGCCGGTGACCTCGGTGGCACCCCAGATGCCGAGCAGGTCGTCCACCGCCTGGAAGGCCAGGCCCAGGTGGTGGCCGTAGCGCTCCAGCGCTCCGGAGACCTTGTCGTCGGCGCCGGCCAGGACGGCTCCGATCGCCGAGGCGGCGGCCAGCAGCGCCGCCGTCTTTCCGCCCTCCATCTCCAGGCACTCCGCGACCGTGACGCTGTCGCGCTGTTCGAAGGCGACGTCCATGGCCTGGCCGTCGATCAGCCGGCGGGTCGCCGTGGTGAGCAGCCGGACGGCACGCGCGGCGTCGGTGGGGCTCGTGTCACCGGTCACCGCGGCGTCGAGCAGCACCTCCGTGCCGAGCGTCGCCAGGGCGTCACCGACCAGGATCGCCTGGGCCGGGCCGAAGACCGTCCAGGCGGTGGCCCGGTGCCGTCGGGTCTCGTCACCGTCCATCAGATCATCATGGAGGAGGGAGAAGTTGTGCACCAGTTCAACCGCGACCCCGCCGGGCACCCCCACCTCCTCCGCCGCACCGGTGGCACGGGCGGACAGCAGCGCCAGCGCGGGGCGCACGGCCTTGCCGCCGTCCCCCGTCACCGGGGTGCCGTCCCGGTCGATCCAGCCGAAGTGGTAGGCGGCGACGGTGTCCATGGGTGCGGCCAATCGGGCGACGGCGGCCCGTAGCGGCGGGGTGCAGAGCGTACGGCTGCGGGCCAGCAGCTCCGGCACCGAGACCGGTTCGGCGTGCGCCGTGCCTCCGACGGCGAAGCCGGTGCGTGACTCCACGTGCGTTCCCTCTCCCTCGTGGTGCCGGACCGCCCGGGGCGACCGGGTGCTGTCGGTGCGGCTGGTGTCGAATCGAGTGCCAGTGCCGGTGGCGCCGGTGGTACCGGTCGTACCGGTGCGGCCGAACGGGCCGTTCCCGACGGTCGCGCCGATGCGGTCGACGCTACGCCCGTCGGCTCTGGCGGGCTCTCCGGCGGCGGGGCCCGCCGTCACCTGGGCCACCTCCCGTCGCCGCGGTCCACCGGCACCCTGGCGCCGGCGGCGGCGAGTGCGGCGTCGGCCGCGGCGTGACCGCTGCGCACCGCGCCCTCCATGGTCGCGGGCCAGCCGGTGGCCGTCCACGAGCCGGCCAGCAGCAGGCCGGGGACGTCGGTGCGGGCCGACGGCCGCAGCGCCCCGTTGCCCGGGGCCGGGTCGAAGGTCGCGGTGCGTTCCCGGGTGACGAAGAAGTCCAGCACCTCGGCCCGGGCCGCGGCCGGCAGCAGCCGGCCCAGCTCGGGCAGGTAGCGCTCGCGCAGTTCGGCCACCGGCAGGTCGATCTCGTCCTGCGCGGCGGACTGCGACAGCGCCAGGTACTGGGCACCCGGGTGGGCCCGGCCCATCGGAGTGGCGGCCAGGCCGGAGTGCGCGGTGCGGTCGAAGACCCACTGGACCGGGGAGCCGAGCGCGGCGAAGAACGGGCGGCGCAACACCTTGCGGTCGTAGACCACGTGCACGTTGAGGATCGGCGCGGTGCCGAACCCGGCCAGCCGCTCCTGCCCGGGGATCGCGTTCGGCGGCAGCAGCGCGGCCGCGCTGTCCTGGGCGCCGGCCAGCACGACGGTGTCGGCGCCGAGCAGTTCCCCGCTCTCCAGCCGGACGGCGTGCTGCGGCGCGGCGGGCTTCAGTTCGGCCACCCGGGCCCGCAGCAGCACCCGTACGCCGGCCCGCTCCAGTTCGGCGAGCGCCCGGTCGTGGTGGATCGTGCCGAGCGGGACGGCGGCGGTGCCGATGTCCGAGGCGCCCGGGTCGGAGAGCAGGCCGGTCTTGAAGACCATCCCGGCGAGCGCCGTCGACACCTGGTCGGCCCGGCCGTTCAGGGTGGCGACGCCGACCAGGTCCCACAGGGCGGCCCGGGTGGCGGCGTTCTGCCCGTGGCGGTCCAGCCACTCGCCGAAGGAGACCTCGTCCAGCGCCGGGTCGGCGAGGTCCAGGCCCTTCAGGGCGAGCGCGCCGCGGACCACCCGGGCGCGGTCGGCCGGGGACAGGTGCGGGTAGCGGGCCAGGCTGCCGGCCAGGTGCAGCGGGACGGGCAGGCCCGTCCGGCGCAGTCGGCCGAGGGTGCGGACCGGGTTTGCCCCCGGCCCGGTGACGGAGAGTACCGGGATGTCGAGGCGGTCCTGGAGGTGGACCAGCCGGGAGGCGCCGAGGCGCTCCAGCAGGCCGCGGTAGGCGGTGCAGCAGCGCAGGTAGACGTGCTGGCCGTTGTCGACGGTCAGCTCGCCGCGCTGGAAGGAGAAGGCGAGGCCGCCGAGCCGGGGCCGCCCCTCGGCGAGGGTGACCCGGTGGCCCGCCTCGGCGAGGCGCAGTGCGGTGGTGATCCCGGCCAGGCCGCCGCCGACCACGACGGCGGCCGGGCGCGCGGCGTCGGCTCGCCCGGTCATCGGCCCTCCCCCTCGCAGTCGGTGGACCGCCCGCGGGCGGTCCCGGAAGCCGTCACTCGATCGTTCAACGCAAAACTACCCACACGTGAATCCGCGCTGACACAGCGTGACAGAACTGTTGCGAGAATCAAGAACGCCCCCCGGCGAGCCCGGAAAGCGCCACGTACGCCTTCTCCCAGCCGGGCAGCGAGACCCGGCCGCGCAGCACCGACTCCGGGTCGGTGGCGATCCGGCCGAGCAGCCGGTGGTAGATCCCGGCCATCGCGGCGGTGCAGGCGCGGCTGCGGCGGTCGAGCATCGGCAGCAGCCGCAGGCCCTCCTCGAAGGCGGCCTGGGCGCGGGCGGCCTCGAAGGCCACCAGTCCGGTGAAGTCCGCGCCGACCGGCGGCTCGGGCAGCGCGAAGCCCTGCTCGCAGCCGAACCGGACCAGGTCCTCGCTCGGCAGGTAGGTACGGCCGTTCAGGGCGTCCTCGCGCAGGTCGCGCAGGATGTTGGTGAGCTGCAGCGCCAGGCCCAGGGTGTCCGCGTAGCGTGCCCCGAGCTCCGGGTCGTCGCAGCCGTAGACGCCCAGCGAGAGCCGGCCGATCGCGCCGGCGACGCAGCGGCAGTAGACCTTCAGCTCGTCGTAGGTCTGGTACTCGGCGCCCTTGAGGTCCATCTCGACGCCGTCGATCAGTTCGTCGAAGCCGCCGAGCGGGATCGGGAAGCGCCGGGCCGCGTCGGCCAGGGCGACCTTGATCGGGTCGGTGTCGTCCTCGGCGACCACCCCGGAGCGGACCTCGTCCACGAGTTCCCGGGTGCGCAGCAGCGCCTCGGCCTTCCGGTCGTCCGGGAGGTCTCCGTCGCCGATGTCGTCCACCCGCCGGGCCAGGGCGTACAGGGCCGACATGGCCAGCCGCTTGGGTTCGGGCAGCAGCCGGATGCCGTAGCTGAAGTTGCGCGCCTGCAGTCCGGTGACTGCCTCGCAGTACCGGTACGCCGCCATGACCTGGGCCGACGCCAGTGGTGATGCCGCCACTCGGGCGTTCACCTTCCCTTCGCGAAGATGGCCGCCGCCTTCGCTGCGAGGCGGCGCTTGTCAGGCTTCGCCTGCTGGGCGAGCACGTCGTACCCGGCGTCCTCGACGGCCGCCAGGGCCGCGTAGCCGCCTGCGGTGAATCCCGCCAGGAGCAGTCGAAGCCTCCCCCGAACCGTACCTACCAATGGTGCGCCGCGGTCGAGCAGGGTGCGGGCCCGCTCGACCTCGAAGGCGATCAGCTCGCGCACCGCGCCGTCGGCGGAGGGGGCGGCCAGGTCCGCCTCGGTGACGCCGAAGCGGGCCATGTCCTCGGCGGGCAGGTAGATCCGGCCGTGGGCCAGGTCCTCGGCCACGTCCTGGAGGTGTTCGACCACCTGGAGGCCGCTGCACACGGCGTCGGAGAGTTCGATCCGCTCGGGGGTGGAGACGCCCGCGATGGCCAGCACGAGGCGACCGACCGGGTCGGCGGAGAGGGTGCAGTAGCCGATCAGGTCGTCGAAGGTGGCGTAGCGGGCGGTGGTCTGGTCCACCCGGTTGGCCTCGATCAGACGGCGGAACGGCTCGGGGGTCAGGCCGCGCCGGTCGACCAGCGGGACGAGGGCGCTCAACAGTGGGTGGCGGGGGCGGTCGGTGCCGGCCGCGGAGCCGCCGGCGGTGCGCAGCGCCGTCTCGAACACCCGGTCGAGGTCCCGCTCCAGACCGTCGAGCAGGGCGAGCCGGAAGGCCGTCTCCTGCGCGGTCGGCGGGCCGGACTGGTCCGAAGGGGTGGCGGGGGGCGTCCCCTCGACGCCGAGCAGGCGGGCGGTGGCGGCCGGGTCGGCCAGGTCGCCGTCGCCGGCGTCGTCGACCAGGCGGGCGAAGCCGTACACCGCCATCAGGTCGTCGCGCCAGGCCGCGGGCAGGAAGAACGGGGCGACGGGGAAGTTCTCCGCGCCCGCCTTGTCCAGGGTCTGTCCTGCGGATCCGTTCACCGGCGTATCTCTGGGCTGGGCCGAAGCCGACACTGCTGTCACTCCCCCGTTCTACACCGCGTGGCACGACCGGCCCGACTCGGACACGCGTCCGAGCGCGGGCGTCACGCACGGCACACCGCCCCCGAGACCACCAGGCTGACACGCCCGGGCGCGCCGGAGAAGACCGCCCCGCCCGGGGCACGGGGGCGCTCGCCCCGGCGCTCGCGGGCCGCCCGGCGCACCAGGGGGCGCGCAAGGCGAAGGGCCGGTCCCGGAGAATTCCGGAACCGGCCCCTGTGAGTGTGACGGGGACTACGGTCGCTCGCCGCGCTCGTAGCGGCTGACGACCTCCTCGGTGGGCCCGTCCATGACCAGCTCGCCGGCCTCGATCCATATGGTCCGCTCGCAGACCTCACGGATCGAGTTGTTGTCGTGGCTGACCAGGAAGACCGTACCGGCGGACTTGCGCAGCTCGTCGATCCGCCGCTTGCTGCGCTGCTGGAAGGCCTGGTCGCCGGTGGCGAGGGCCTCGTCGATCAGCAGCACGTCGTGGGTCTTCGCGGCCGCGATCGAGAACCGCAGCCGGGCGCCCATGCCGGAGGAGTAGGTGCGCATCGGCAGGGAGATGAAGTCGCCCTTGTCGTTGATGCCGGAGAAGTCGACGATGTCCTGGTAGCGCGCCCTCACCTGGGCCGGGGTCATGCCCATCGCCAGGCAGCCGAGGATGACGTTGCGCTCACCCGTGAGCTCGTTCATCAGCGCGGCGTTGACGCCCAGCAGCGAGGGCTGGCCGTTGGTGTAGATGCCGCCCTTCTCGGTCGGCAGCAGGCCCGCGATGGCGGCCAGCATGGTCGACTTGCCGGAGCCGTTGGAGCCGATCAGACCGATCGCCTCACCCTTGTACGCGGTGAAGCTGATGCCCTTGACCGCGTGCACCTCGCGCACGCCGGCGGCGCGCTTGCGGCTGATGATGCGACTCAGCGCCGAGGTGGCGCTGCCCTTGCCGGAGCCGGCGCCGTGCACCTTGTAGACGATGTGCACGTCGTCGACGACGACGGTGGGCTCGCGGGCCACGTCCGCGTCCTGGACGAGGTCGTCCTTGCTCAGGTCGATGTCAGCCACGGCCGTACTCCTCCTCGGCCTTCCAGAAGAAGACGTATCCGACGACGAACATGCCCACGCCCCAGGCGAGGCCGTACGCCCACTGGTGTGCCGGGAGGGACTGGTGCACCGGCTGGTGCGGGTTGTAGATGACCGGCGCGAACGCGTGCCGCAGCAGGTCCATGTAGACCGACGCCGGGTTGAGCGACATCAGCGTCTGGATGTAGTGCGGCCAGTGCGTGATCTTGTCCTGGATGCTGAACATCACACCGGACAGGAACATCCAGGCGCGCATCACGAACGGGATCAGCTGGGAGATGTCGCTGGTCCGGGAGCCGATCCGGGCCATCACCAGGGAGATGCCGGTGTTGAACAGCGTCTGCAGCAGCAGCGCCGGGATGATCAGCAGCCACGTCCGGCCCGGGGTGATCCCGGCGGCGAGCACGGTGACGACCAGCACCACCATCGAGATCAGCAGCTGCTGGAGCTGGATCACGGTGAAGGCGATCGGGAGGCTGGCCCGGGGGAAGTGCAGCGCCCGGATCAGCCCGAGGTTGTCGGAGATCGCCCGGGTGCCGGCCTGCACCGCGTTCTGGGTGAACTGGAAGACGAAGACGCCGATGCACAGCCAGGCGATGTAGGTGTTGTCCGGGAAGCCCTGCTTGCTCGCCAGGATCACGCCGAAGACCAGGTAGAACACCGCGCAGTTGAGCAGCGGGGTCACCACCTGCCACAGCTGGCCGAGCTTGGCGTTGGTGTACTGGGCCACCAGGCGGGCGGTGGCGAAGGCCCAGATGAAGTGGCGCCGGGCCCAGAGCTGCTTGGAGTAGGCGAACAGGCCGGGACGGGCGCCGCTCACCGTCAGACCGTACTTGTCCGCAAGCTGCTTGGGGGTCAGGCCCGCGTCCGCCCCCCTGGGGGCCGAGAGGCTGACGGGTTCACTCACTGTCGACACATTCGTCCTTCACGCGGGATCGGTCGGGGCGGCCGGTCGGCGGGGTCCGCCGGTCGTGCGCCGATGGGGATCCACTGGGATCTCGGGGGAGCCGGCCGGTGTGTGGGCACCGGCCGCAGCGATCGGCCGTCCGACGGGGGTGCCCGTCGGACGCGATCAGATGATCGGTGGTCGGCCCAGCCTGGTCAGTCGCCAGACGGTACGCCACCGCATGGGCCGCCGCGGACCACAGGGTTCGCGCCAGCCCGCCCGGAATCCGCCCCACCAGGCCTTCAGCGCCTCCGGGGAGGGGCGGCGGGCCAGGGTCAGCAGGAACCAGGTTCCCAGATAGAGAGGCACCAACAGGGCCGGAAGGTTCCGCCTCGCGAGCCAGACCCGGTTCCGGGCCACGTTGTGGAAGTAGGTCGCGTGGCGGGCGGGCGAGGTCGTGGGGTGGTGCAGCACCACGTCCGCCCGGTAGTCGATGGCCCAGCCGGCGTCCAGCGCACGCCACGCGAGGTCGGTCTCCTCGTGGGCGTAGAAGAACTCGGCGGGCAGCTGCCCGGCCTGCTCGAACACCTTGCAGCGCACCGCGCTCGCGCCGCCCAGGAAGGTGGTCACCCGGGACGAGCGCAGCGGGTCGCTGGCGCGCAGCCGGGGGACGTGCCGGCGCTGGGTGACCCCGGTCTCCGGGTCGGCGATCCGGAAGGAGACGATGCCCAGCTCCGGGTCGGCGGTGAAGGCCTCGCGCAGCAGGCGGGCCGAGTCGGTGCGCGGCAGGTTCCCGTCGTCGTCCAGGAAGAGGACGGCGTCGACCTCCGCGCCGTCCCGGCCGAACAGCTCGATGCCGACGTTGCGGCCGCCCGGGATTCCCAGGTTCTCCGGCAGCTCGACGGTGCGCACGCCCTCGGGCAGCGGGGGCAGCTCCACGCCCTGGCCGACCACGGCCAGCTCGACCGCCGGGCCCTCCTGGGCGCGGACGGCCTCGATCAGGGCGTTGAGCTCGGCGGGCCGGTTGCCCATGGTGATGATCACGGCGCCGAGGCGGAAGTTCTCCGCGGTGCTCTCGGCGCTCATCGCAGCCTGCTGGAGAGGACGATGCTCAGCAGGTGCAGCACGGTCTGGAGCATGGCGATCGCCGCCAGCACCACCACCGCGAGCCGGGTGAAGAGGAGCCCGCCGTGCACCGCGTCCGCGACGCCCGCGGCCAGGATGAACAGCGAGGCCTCGACCGCGCCGACCAGCCGGTGGAACTTCAGGACGGAGGCCGCCCGGCGGGCCTTGGCGACGGACGCCGAGCGCGGCACCGAGGCGCTGTCCTCGACGGCCGTCAGACCGCTGCGGGCCCGGGCCACGTCCACCAGGTCGGTCTCGGACTTGATCAGGATCGCGCCCAGCGCGGCCAGGGTGCCGAGGAAGGCCCACTCCCAGTGGGAGCCGGCGCCCTCGCGGTGCAGCAGGTCGGTGGCGCGCAGGCCGAGGCCGGTCAGCAGGGCCGCCTCGGACATGTAGTGGCCGACCCGGTCCAGGTAGACACCGGTGAGCGAGGTCTGCCGGCGCCAGCGGGCCACCTCGCCGTCCACACAGTCCAGCAGCAGGTAGACCTGGATCAGCAGGGCGCCCAGCACGGCGCCCGCGATGCCCGGCACGACCAGCGCGGCACCGGCCAGGATGCCGGTGAACATCATCAGGTACGTCAGGCCGTTGGGCGTGATCGCCGTCACGGTGGAGAGCACGCGGGTGATCCGCAGCGAGATCTTCCGCATGTACAGGCGTCCGGCCCAGTGCTCGGCGCTGCGGCGCTGGAGCATGCCCTCCGGGTGGATCACCGCGCGCAGCTCCTCGATCGAGGGCCTGCGGCTCAGGTCCACCGGGGGACGCCCGGCGCCCGCGGTGGAGGGGTCAGCTGTTGACGGCTTGGACATAGTCGGCGTACGCGTCCCTGATTGCGGAAGGGGAGAGGTCGAGGTGTTCGAGGATGGTGAAGCGCCCCGGTCGGGTGTTCGGAGCGTAGTGCACCGCTTCGGTGAACTCCGCCTCGGTGAAGCCGATCTGAGCCGCGGTCACCGGCAGCCCGTGGCTCGCCAGGCGCTCCACGATCAGACCGGTCAGCTCGCGCTCGCCCCGCAGGAAGCTGGCGAAGGCGGCGCCGAGGCCGACCTGCTCGCCGTGCTGGGCGGACCGCTTGGGATACAGCACGTCCAGGGCATGCGAGATCTCGTGGCAGGCCCCCGACGAGGGCCGGGTGCTGCCCGCGATGTTCATCGCGATGCCGGACAGTACCAGGGCCTCGGCGAGCGCCGTCAGGAGGTCCTGGTCCTGGGTGCTCCCCGGGTGCCGCAGCAGGTTCTCGCCCGCCGAACGGGCCATCGCCACGGCCAGGCCGTCCACCGGCTCGCCGGTCACCGCGTGCGACAGCTCCCAGTCCGCGCACGCCGAGATGTTGGAGACGACGTCGCCCACGCCGGCCGCCACGAAGCGCTGCGGGGCCTGCCGGATCACGTCCAGGTCGACCACGATGCCGATCGGGCTGGGCACCCCGTAGGAGCCGCGGCCCGCGTCGTTGTCCAGGGTCGAGACCGGCGAGCAGATGCCGTCGTGGGCCAGGTTGGTGGCGACCGCGACCAGTGGCAGGCCGACCCGGGCCGCGGCGTACTTGGCGGCGTCGATGATCTTGCCGCCGCCGAGGCCCACGATCGCGTCGTAGTGCCCGCCGCGCATCGCCTCGGCCAGCCGCACCGCGCTGTCCAGGCTGCCGTCGTCCACGTTGTACCAGTCGGCGCCCGGCAGGGCCGGCTCCAGGCGGCGGCGCATGGCCGAGCCGGAGCCGTTGCTGATCGCCACCGCGATCCGGCCCGAGGCCGACAGCCGCTGGTCCGCGAGGATGCCGCCGAGCGCGTCCAGCGCGCCCGGGCGGATCTCGACGAACAGCGGCGACGGGACCAGTCGGGTCAGTACCGGCACGCGATCTCCCGAGCCTTCGCCAGGTCGTCGTGGTTGTCGACCTCGACCCAGGAGACCTCGCCGATCGGCTGCACGTCGATCCGCAGGCCCCGGTTCACCATCTCCTGGTAGCCGTCCTCGTAGTACAGCTGGGGGTCGCGCTCGTAGGTGGCGCGCAGCGCGTCGGTCAGATCGGCGGCGGCGGACGGGTTGATCACCGTGACGCCGATGTACTCGCCGGTCGCCTCGTGGGGCTCCATCAGCTTGGTGATGCGGCGCATCCCGGCGGCCGGGTCGACGACGACCTTCATCTCCTCGTCGGCGAGCTTCTTCACCGTGTCGAGGGCGAGCAGGATGCCGGGGGCGGTGCCGGCCTCGGTCAGGCGGGCGTTGCCCTCCAGCATGGTGCGCTGGACGGAGGCCGGGTGGACGGTGTCGCCGTTGGCCAGCAGCAGGCCCTCGGCGAACAGGTCGCGGGCGCACCAGAGCGAGTAGGCGTTGTTCCACTCCTCGGCCTTGTCGTTCTCGACCAGGTGGAGCTTGACGCCGTACTTGCTCTCCAGGGCGTCCTTGCGGTCGTACACGGCCTCCTTGCGGTAGCCGACGACGATCGCGGCCTCGCGCAGTCCGACCTCGGCGAAGTTGCCGAGCGTGAGGTCCAGGACGGTCCGTTCCCCGTCGACCGGCACCAGCGCCTTGGGCAGGGTGTCGGTGTACGGGCGCAGCCGGCGGCCGGCGCCGGCTGCCAGAACGAGGCCGATCATGCGGGTCTCCTGATCCGTCGTGCTGTGCGCGCGGGGCCGTGCCGGAGGGCGGCGGCACCACCGGGCCCCGAACCGGTGCGTGTTCGACCGGGCCGGGCGGCGGCGCGCCGGTGCCGGCACAGATCCGGGCACCGTGTCGTATGTGATGGTAGGCGACCAGGGCGACCGGCCAGAACGCGCCCGCGGGCCCGGGGGCCGCTCCGGCGCCCGGGGAAGGGGGCGCCGGAGCCGCAGGGAGGAGGGGTCGTCCCCGCCGGACGGAGGGGCCGCCTCCGCGGGGAGGAGGGGCCGTCTCCGCCGGGAGGAGGGTCCCGGGACGTTCGAACGGGGCCCGAACGCGCGCCGAACGGTTCTGCGAATTCGGCGCCCCTTTCGAGGGCATCTCGGGCCCTTCTCCGGACGGTTTCCGACTCCTCCGGGTCATGATCCGTCCGGTTGTGCGTGGGACCCCTGCCGAGTGCCACCCATACGGCAGACTGGAGCCCGACGCCGGCGCCGGTGCCCCCGCCGTGTCCGACGCACCCGTCCGGTGCGCCGGAGACACCCGATACTCCCGGTGCTCCCGCTCCCGAAAGAGGCCCCATGCCCCAGAGTCTGCCGACCGACCCGACACACTTCGCCGCCGAGATCGACACCGGTCTCGACGTCGAGACCGATGTGACGGTCGCCCCCGGGGCAACCGGGTCCGCCCCCGCCGGAGCCGAGATCCTGCTGGAACTGGTCGACGACGAGGGCGTCACGATCGGCACCGGGGAGAAGCTCTGGGCCCACCAGCAGCCGGGCCGGCTGCACCGGGCCTTCTCCGTCTTCCTGTTCGACCGCCAGGGCCGCCTGCTGCTCCAGCGCCGGGCGCTCGGCAAGTACCACTCCCCCGGTGTCTGGTCGAACACCTGCTGCGGCCACCCATACCCGGACGAGCGGCCGTTCGTCGCCGCCGCCCGGCGCACCGCCGAGGAGCTGGGCGTCGCACCGGCGCTGCTGTGCGAGGCGGGCACCGTCCGCTACGACCTGCCGGACGAGGCGTCCGGGCTGATCGAGCGCGAGTGGAACCACCTGTTCGTGGGACTGGTCACCGCCCCCGTCGAGCCGAACCCGGAGGAGGTGGACGACTTCGCCTTCGTGACCGCGCAGGAGCTGCGCGAGCTGCGGGCGGAGCGCCCGTTCTCGGTCTGGTTCGAGACGGTCTTCGAGGCCGCGCTCCCCGGCATCCGGGAGATCGCCGGGCGGGACTGGTAGTCCGGGCCCTGCCGTTCCGGTTCCTGCCGGTCCGGCCTTTGACCGCCCGGTCTTTGCCTGCCCGGTCTTTGCCTGCCCGGCCGCTGTCGAGTCGGTCACTGTCGGCCCGATCGCTGCCGGTCCGGCCGCCGTGAGCCCGGTCACTGCCCGTCCGGCCGCGCCGGTGCCGGGCCCGGGCGGTCAGTGGCCGGGCTCCGCGGGGACGGGCAGCGAGGCCCAGATGACCTTGCCGCCCTCCCCCGTGTGTTCGACGTCACACACGCCGCCGGCCTGCAGGGTGACGCTCTTCACCAGCAGCAGGCCGCGCCCACCGGTCCGTCCGGTGTCGTTCTCCAGCGCCTTCGGCCGGTACGGGTCGCCGTCCTCGACCGACACCCGGACCCAGGCCCGGCGCACCGACAGCTCGGTGACCACCTCGGGCGACAGCTCCGCGGCGTGCGTCACCGCGTTGCTCACCAGCTCCGAGACGATCAACAGCAGGTCGTCCACCAGCTCCTGGTAGCGCACCCCGGTCATGCCCAGGGCCAGCAGGCGGTCGCGCACCGCGTGCCGGGTGAGCGGCACCGAGGCCTCGGTGGCCGGCACCGGGAAGCGCCACACGCCTTCCGCCGGGCCCCCGGCGGCGGTGGACCCGCCCGGGCCCTCCGTCCGCCTGCCGCGTCTGGGTTCGGCCTTCGCCGCTCCGCTGATCTGCTCCACGTCCAGCCGCCCCTTCGTCCGCGACCCGGGAATCAGGCGATCCGCTTCATGGCGCCCTCGGTCCACAGAGGCTAGGAGAGCCGTCGCGGCGGCCGTGGCACCGTCGACAAGTTGCCCGTGTCGGACCGGTTCCGGCCGCAACCGACCACGGGTGGTGCGGGAGTCGACCGGTTCCTACGCGGACACCACCGGTTCGGCCCGGATTCGAGCGTGCTCACCGGCCGTACCAACCTGTGCGGGCGGCGTGCGGGCCCGTCCCGGCCGCGCGCGGGCCGACCGCGGGCCGACCGCGGGCCCCGGCCGACCCGACCAGGATGTCCTGCGGCGCGGCCCCGAGGAAGCGCAGGTGAGAAGCACTCCAGAACCCTGGTAATGTTCTCTCTGTCGCCGAGGGGGCGAGGAAAAAGCCCCCGAAGCACACACCCGGTCCGGGTGGCGGAATGGCAGACGCGCTAGCTTGAGGTGCTAGTGCCCTTTATCGGGCGTGGGGGTTCAAGTCCCCCCTCGGACACAAGCGAATTCCCCGTGGGAGCCGAAAGGATCCCACGGGGAATTTCGTTTTTCGGGCCGCCCTTTTCATCCCGGGCCGGCCCCGGTCGCCATTCCCGGCCACCGCCCCCGTCCAGGCGCTGTGGCGTCGGCCTCCCCGTCGGTACACACCGGCCCGGAAGCCGGACACGAGATGGCAACAATCGGACGGTTTGAGCTTCCTCTGAGGTTTTCGCCCGTTTTCGGAACATAGGCTGCTCTCCGTTTGCCCGAAATAGCGACTCAAAATCGCAAAAACACCGACACCACCCGATGAACCACGAGCGAGAGGACCGATACGTTGAGTGAGCCCGAATCGTCGACGCCATCACACCAGAACTACCGCCGATCGCTCGGCACCATCAGCCTGACCGCCGTCGGGCTGGGGTCGATCATCGGCTCCGGATGGCTGTTCGGTGCCGAGCGTGCGGCCAAGCTCGCCGGCCCCGCCTCGATCCTCGCCTGGGTGATCGGTGCCGCGGTGGCGCTGACCATCGCCCTCACCTACAGCGAGCTGGGCTCGATGTTCCCCAAGGCCGGCGGCATGGTCCGGTACGGCCAGTACTCGCACGGCTCGCTGGCCGGCTACCTGGCGGCCTGGGCCAACTGGATCGCCATCGTCTCGGTCATCCCGGGTGAGGCCACCGCCTCCGTGCAGTACATGAGCTCCTGGCACTTCGGCTGGGCGCAGGGGTTGTACAACGGCAAGGAGTTGACCCTCAGCGGCGTGGCACTGGCCAGCGTCCTGCTGCTCGTCTACTTCGCCCTCAACTGGTTCGCGATCACGCTGTTCGCCAAGACCAACACCGCGATCACCGTCTTCAAGGTCGTCGTCCCGACGGTGACCGCCGGCGCGCTGCTCTTCGCGCACTTCGACACCGCCCACTTCACCGACCACGGCGGCTTCGCGCCGAACGGCTGGAGCTCGGTGTTCACCGCCGTCGCGGTCTCCGGCATCGTCTGGGCCTTCAACGGCTTCCAGTCCCCGCTCAACCTGGCCGGCGAGGCCCGCAACCCGGGCAAGTCGCTGCCGAAGGCCGTCATCGGCTCGATCCTGATCGCCCTGGTGATCTACGTCGCGCTCCAGATCGCCTTCCTGGGCGCCATCCCCGGCGGCGACCTGGCGAACGGCTGGAGCAACCTCTCCTACACCTCGCCGCTGGCCGACCTGGCCATCGCCTGGGGCCTCAACTGGCTGGCGATCACGCTGTACGCGGACGCCTTCATCTCTCCCTCCGGCACCGGCATGATCTACGCCGCCACCACCTCGCGCATGATCCACGGCGTGCAGGAGAACGGCCACCTGCCGAAGATCTTCGGCCGGGTCGACGCCAAGACCGGCATCCCGCGCCCGGCGCTGGTGCTCAACCTGGTGGTCGCCTTCCTGTTCCTCGCGGTCTTCCGCGGCTGGGGCTCGCTGGCGGAGATCGTCTCGGTGGCCACCGTGATCTCGTACATCACCGGCCCGGTCGCCGTGATGGCGCTGCGCCGCCTGGCCCCCGAGCTGCCCCGCCCGGTCCGGCTGCGGGCCATGCCCGTGATCGCCCCGGTGGCGATGGTCTTCGGCTCGCTGGTGCTCTACTGGGCCCGCTGGCCGCTCACCGGCAAGGTCATCCTGCTGATGGCCGCCGGTCTGCCGATCTGGGCCTGGTACGAGCTGCGCAAGCCGTTCGTCGAGCTGAAGCCGCACCTGAAGGCGGGCGCCTGGATGGTCGCGTACCTGTTCGTGATGGCCGGCGTCTCCTGGGCCGGCAGTGCCGACTTCGGCGGCCACGGCTACCTGCCGGAGGGCTGGGACCTGCTGATCGTCGCCGCCATCGGGCTGGCGTTCTACCGCTGGGGCGTCGCCAGCGCCTGGGCCAACCCCTCGCTGGCCGCCGTCCGCAAGGAGATGGCGGAGGCCGAGGACGCGGCGTCCGACGGCGCCGCGGAGCCCTCGCGGGTCTGAGTCGCGTGCACGTACGAACCCGTGGCGCATGAACCCGTGAGCGCACGGTGAAGGGCCGGTCGGAACACTCCGACCGGCCCTTCGGCGTTTCATGGGGGCGCGCGCGGTGCGACGCGCTCCTGCTGTGCCATCCATTCTGCCGTGGCGGGCACCCCCGGGTCACCGTCTTCGGGGATGATCTTCGTCGCGTTCTCCGCGCCTAGCGTGGTGGCGGCGGCCCTCGGCAGGAGGGCCCGGGCGCGAGGAGCGGATCGGTATGACGGACGTACGGCGGCAGGGCGGCGGGCTCGGGTCGGAGCCTGGCGCGGGCCCGGTCGGGGAGCCGGCCGCGGAGCAGGCCGCGGAGCAGGCTTGGGACGGGGCGGCGGAGCAGGCTTCGGACCTGGCCGCGGAGCTGACCGGGATGATGGCCGAGGACGGCGCGGCCGCCCGGCTGGCGCACAGCCCCGACCTGGCCGAGCAGGCGGCCTGGCGGCGGCTCACCGCCCGGCACGGGGACCGGTTCGCGGAGATCATGACGGTGCACGGCTGGCCGACCGAACGCACCGTCGGCCCCGAGGCCGCCCGGGCGGCCTGGCTGCTGGCGCAGCACGCGGACCGGCAGCTCGACGTCCAGCGGCGGGCGGCCGCGCTGATGGGCGAGGCCGTCGACCGGGGCGAGGCGAGCGCCCGCGACCTGGCCTTCCTCCAGGACCGGCTGGCGGTCAACGAGGGCCGGGAGCAGCGCTACGGGACGCAGATCGGCGCGGTGGCGGACGGCCGGCCGGTGCCGTGGCCGTGCGAGGAGCCCGGGCGGCTGGACGAGCGGCGCGCCGAGGTGGGCATCGAGCCGTTCGACGAGTACACCGCGCGGTTCGCCCCGAAGTAACCATCAGGTCCGCCGGTCGGGATTGACTCTTGCGCGCGGCGGCCCTGCCGCATTGACTTGCCTCCGACTAGCGCTGCTAGTTAAGCGGGGGCCGAGTGGATCAGCGGATGAGTGGATGAGGGGACGATCGGTGCGGCAGGACGCGGAGTACCCGGAGCACAGCGACCAGTACATCGACGGCGAGTGGCGGCCCTCCGGGGACGCCGGGTCGATCACCGTGCTGAACCCGGCGACCGAACAGGTGCTGGCCACCGTGCCGGCCGGCGGCGTGACCGACGTCGACGCGGCCGTGACGGCGGCCCGCCGGGCGGCCCGCGGCTGGGGTGCGACCTCCCGCGAGGAGCGGCTCGCGCTGCTGACCCGGCTGCGGGACGGGATCGCCGCCGCACAGGGCGAGATCACCGAGACGGTCGTCGCCGAACTCGGCTCGCCGGTCGGCTTCGCCGGCGCCGTGCACGCGGGGCTGCCGCTCGCCGTGGCGACCTCCTACCTCACCCTGCTCGCCGAGCACCCCTTCGAGGAGCGGATCGGCAACTCGGTGGTGCACGCCGAGCCGGCCGGGGTGGTCGCGGCGATCACGCCGTGGAACTACCCGCTGCACCAGATCGTCGCCAAGACCGTCCCGGCGCTGGCGGCCGGCTGCCCGGTGGTCCTCAAGCCGGCCGAGGACACCCCGCTGGTGGCCCGGCTGTTCGCCCGGCTGGTGCACGAGGCCGGGTTCCCCGCCGGCGCCTTCAACCTGGTGACCGGCACCGGCACGGTGGCGGGAGCGGCACTCGTCGCGCACCGGGACGTGGACCTGGTCTCGTTCACCGGCTCCACCGCCGTCGGCCGGCAGGTCGCCGAAACGGCCGGCCGGGGGTTGAAGCGGGTCTCCCTGGAACTGGGCGGCAAGTCGGCCAACGTGGTGCTGCCCGGCGCCGACCTGGCCCGCGCGGTCAAGGCGAACGTCGCCAACGTCTTCGCCAACTCGGGCCAGACCTGCAGCGCGCTGACCCGCCTGCTGGTGCACGAGGACCAGTACGAGGAGGCGGTCGCCCGGGCCGAGGAGGTCGCCTCCCAGTACCTGCCGGGCGACCCGACCGACCCGCGGACCAGGATCGGCCCGCTGGTCAACGCCAGGCAGCTGGCCCGGGTCCGCGGCTACATCGACGGCGCGCTGGCCGAAGGCGCCCGGCTGGTCGTCGGCGGTTCGGAGCCGGTCGCCGAACTGCCCGCCGGCTACTACGTCCGCCCGACCGTGCTCGCCGACGTGGCCCCGGAGATGACGGTGGCCCAGGAGGAGGTCTTCGGCCCCGTCCTGGCGATCCTCCGCTACCGGGACGAGGACCACGCCGCCGAGCTCGCCAACGGCACCCCGTACGGCCTGGCCGGCGGCGTCTGGGCCCGCGACACCGACACCGCCGCCGCCTTCGCCCGCCGCCTCGACACCGGCCAGGTCGACCTCAACGGCGGCCGCTTCAACCCGCTCGCCCCCTTCGGCGGCTACAAGAGCTCCGGCCTCGGCCGGGAGCTGGGCCGCCACGGGCTGGAGGAGTTCCTCCAGTACAAGTCGCTGCAGTACTAGCGGCAAACACCGTTCACTTAGGACGGTTGGGGCTGCGTCATGGGTCGGTTGTGAGCATGCTGATGCTGATGGTGGCGCCTTGTAGGTGGCTCGGTCGATACTTGGTCCGCGTGCGTTGTACTGAGATCGCTCGTCTCGGCCAGTACCTCATCGTCCCTCTCGAAGGGCACGATCCGGGTCAACTTGCCGATATGACCAGGCGCGCACACCCCGGCCGTCCGTGCTATGGCAGCCTGTTCTAACAGCGGAGCTCCCGTGGTGAGGATGTCTTGGAGGACAGACCTCTTCTACGGCAGCTCCGCTACTTTGCCTACAGGCTTTTACAGGCGATCGCCACGTCTAACTGGACGGCGTTGGTATAGCAGTCAGCTGACGGTCTTCGGCGAACAGATGACAGGTTTCAGAATTCAAAAATCTGTCATCTGTTCGCCGTTCGTCGTCCGCCACGGGGTGACGCACGTCTCGGCGGATCAGCAACCCGCTGGGCAGTACGGCCCGGAGATCTCGCAGACACTGGGGCCACCGAGTCCCACACCCGAGGGAAGGCCCCGTCATGCGAGCGATCCGTTCCCTTGCCACTCGTCCGACCGGCCCTCAGACCTCGGGCCAGATTGCGTCGTCCACTCAGGAGGTCATGGCCGAACTGCAACGGAGCGACGGGAAGGCCACCGGCATCGGGGCCGCGGCCGTCGGCGGCATCACCATGGCGACCGCGCTGAGCGGTGCGCTGCCTTCGCTCTCCCTTCCGGCCAAGGCGACACTTCTGGGCGCCATCACGCTCCTGATCGGCGCGCTCGCCCTGTCACTGGCAGCCGCCCGGCCCCGACTCCGCAATGAAGGCTACCGCGCCCTCTCCTATTTGGAATTCGCCAGTTTGACACCGGAACAATTGATCGAATCGTTCTCGGAACGAAACTCCGGCGATCTCGCGACGGCGCACGCACAGCGTTTGGTGGAGCTTTCCCGGCTCGTCCTACGGAAGTACCGCCTTCTGCGGCACGCGGTCGATCTGCTGTCCTGCGGACTGGTCCTGGGCGCGCTGGCCGTCGTTCTGACACTTGCGGCACACTGAGCAGATCGCTCTGCCCGGTCGGCACGTCGGCATCCGCCGACCGGGGACTCGGCCGTCGGAGGCGCCATATGCAGGAATCACACCGGGAGTTCCTGAGTGGCGAGAGGTGGGCGCTCCTGCGGCAGCTGGCGCCAGTAAGGTACCGCGCCTCCCGCACTACCTTGCTGCGGCAGGACGAACCCGCAAGCTGCGTCGTCGTCTTGGAAACCGGCAGCGTGATGGTGACCGCTGGCGGCCCTCGTGGCGGCGAGCACTTGCTCGCGGCCCGCGGCAGCGGCGAACTCCTCGGCGAGATGTCGGTGCTGGCGGAGGGAGTGCGCAGCGCCACCGTACGGACACTGGAGCCGTGTCAGGTCCGGGTGGTCCCTGCCGTGGACTTCACGGAGTTCGTCGAATCGCACAGCCTGCTGCGGCCGCTGCTTAGACACTCCTACAGTCGACTGCGCGAGGCCGACCAGACCAGGCTGGAACTCGCCACCGGATCCGTCGCGCTTCGGCTGTCCGGGCTCATCACGCGGTTGTCCGGCCCGGCGGCGTCCGGCGGCCCGTCCCGGATCCGGTTGCCACAGGAGGACCTCGCCAGGCTCATCGGCGTGTCACGCAACGCCGTCGGCAAGGTCCTGAAGGAGTGGAGCGGTCACGGCTGGCTGACCACGGCGCCGGGCGGCGGCGTGACGGTGACCGACTTGCCGGCGCTGCGCGCACACGCTGCGGAGCAGTAGGACCGTCGGCGTCTGCGCGCAGTGGCGCAGCTCACTTCCGTTCTGCACTCCGTTGGGCAGCACCGGCCGCGCACTCGGAGGCATGATCGCTGCCTAGCACACGGACCTCGGATCGCACCCGTACCCGCACCAGGAGAACCAGCAGAATGATGCTCCCCGTCCCCACCCTCACCCCCACCGAATCGGACGACATCCCGCCCGATGTCGCCATCCTGGTGGTCGACATCGTCGGCTACAGTAAGGTGCCGGAGACCACGATGCCCGGCCTTCGGGCCGCGCTGGACGCCGCCGTCGCCGAGACCTTCGACGACATCGGATTGGCCGCGCACTGGGCCGACGAACGTCAGGGCCGCGACACCGGTGACGGCTGGATCAGGATCCTTCCCGTCGCCAAGGTCGCCCGACTGGTCGACCCGGGCATCGCGATCCTGGAGGAGGCGTTGCGCCGCCACAACCGGGATCGGCGCGCCAGCGGGCCCGCGCTGCGGACCCGGCTGAGTGTCCACCTCGGTCCACTCTCCCCCGACTACCGGGGTGACGCCATCAACGACGCCTGCCGGTTGGTGGACAGCGACGAGGTCCGCGCCGCGGCCGCGGCAGCCACCGAGCACGGCTCGTTCCTCGCCGCGATCGTCTCTGACGAGGTCTACCGGCGGACAGTGGCGGCCGGTCGCACCTACACGCTGTCCGAGCGGGACTTCCTGGAGGTCTCGGCGGCTGTGCCGAGCAAGCAGTTCCACCGCGCCTCCTGGGTCCATGTACCGCGGCTCGCACCCGTGGCGATCAAGGACTCCCTCGGTCGGGAGGAGACGCCTGCGGAGCCCGCTCCGAAGCACTCGTCCGGTCCGCAGCTCACCTTTCACGGCAACGTCGGTACGGCCATCGGAAGCGTCGAGACCCTGCACATGGGAGGCGTCAACCTCGTATGACCATGGACGACTTGGAGCGGATCCAAGCCTTCCTGCCCGCGCCGGTCCGCACGCCTCCGACCGGTACCGGCGGGAAACCCGTCACGCCGAAGGACGCGGTGCCCTCGCTCACCTTCACGGCGGAGGTCGGGGTCGCCATCGGCCGAGTCGAAAAGATGTACCAGGAGATCCGTGAGGACTTCCTGGAGGCCAGGACGCTGGACCGTACCAAGCTGCTCGAATCCCGGACGTTCGCGTTCCCCTCCGCCTGGAACACCGCCCGCACGCACCTGACCGACGCCCTGGCCTACCCCGGGGTGCGGGTGATCATCGTGGTGGCCCCGCGCGGCTACGGATCCACCGCCTTCGTCCACCACCTGCTGGCGCACCACGCGCCGTACGGGATGAAGCTCGTCGAGCTCGAACCGGACGGGCCGCGCCCGAGGGCCTCCAGGATCCGTCGGGAGCCGGGCCGCGCCTACCAGTTGGACCTCAAGGATCCGCAGACCGACCGACCGTCGGTGACGTTCCTCAACGACGTCGCCGGGTGCGTCCCGATGCTGGAAGAGGTCCGCTCAATCTGGGTCCTCAACATCGCCGCAGATCTCTGGACCGAACAGCGGACCTGGCCCGTCGCGCCCGGGATCCGGGTGGTCGAACTCCGTTCCCCACCAGAGCCGTTCGCCATCGCAGAACGTCGGCTGACCGCGGTCGGCATGTCCTGGCTGGTGCCGTACCTCCGGTCGGACACCGCCCGCGCCCACCTGTCGTCCCTGCGCAACGCGGTGGAGGCGGTACGCGCGGCTGGCGCCGTGGCCGAACAGTGGCTGGAGTTCAAGCGCGACCACCCAGAGGAGTCCGGCTGGATCGAGGAAGGGCTCGGCCGGCCCGGTGAAATGGGCGACGACCCGTGCCATCCTAAGCTCCGCGCGAGCGTGGAGAACGCTCTCGGGGACTGGCGCACCGAGTTGGATCTCGCCTTCGAGCACGGTGGCGACCTCGGCGGCGCCCCGTCCCTCCCCGACCGCTGCCTACTGCTCTCCCTAGCCCTCCACCGGGTCGCACCAGCGGCCAGGATCTCGCGGGATGCCCGCGTCCTGGAGGAGCTGATCGCCCAGAAGGACAAGACTCGCGCTCCGACCAACCTCGGCCAGGTCTTCGCCGGGCGGGGGCTGCGGCAGCGGCTCAGAGCGCTGCACGCGACGGTGAACGCCCAGGACATCGCCTCGCTCGGCCGTCCGGGCTACGACCAGGCCGTCCTCACCTATGTCTGGGACAACTACGAGGACATGCGGTCCGTCCTGCTGGAGTGGCTGATCGCGACCGCCCCGGCCGAGCGGGCCGAGACGGACAACAGCGTCTCCGCCCTGACCACGCTGGCCGCCCGGCACCGGGACCCGGCGGTGCTGACGGACATCCGCGACGCCGCCCACGGGTCCGGGCGCTCGGACGTGTGCGCGGCCGTCATGACGCGCGTACTCAAGGACCCGGGAATGGAGCGGGCCGTGTGGGCCCGGCTCTACGACTGGGCCGATGACCAAATCGTCGCGACGAAGTCCGTGGTGGTCGACGTGGCCGAACACGTTCTGAGCACCGATGACCCCGGGGGCAGGGACCATGGCAAGGCGATGACCCGACTGCGTCGAGTGGCCTCGACATCGAAGGACCGATCCGTTCTCGCAAGGGTCCTGGCCATCTTCCGCCGTCTCGGTGATCGGGAGGATGGACGGAACCTGCTGCTCTCCGAGGTGCTGCGCTGGCGCGAGAAGAAGGCCCTCCGATCCGGGAAGATCGCCATGCTCGCGCTGATGGCACAGCTCGACGGTCCGTGGCCCTGGCTGCTCGGGGCGGCCAACGAGAAGGCTCGCGGCGAGATCGACGACGGCTTGCGGGACCTCCTGTCGGATCCGCAGTTCGAGCCACTGGCGGTCCCTGCCCTCTGCGCCTGGTTCGAAGGCGCGGCAGACGACCGCGAGGTGTACGCCGCCGTCAAGGACCGGGTCATGCCCGCACTGGGTAGGCACCTGTCCCAGAAGGCCGCCTTCGACTTCTTCCGCCGGGTCAACCGGCGGGCTCTGCCCGATGGCACCCGAGTCGGCGACGACCTCTGGGCCGCCCTCTTTCCCGGACGTCTCGGAAGCCCGCTCGCGGCGGGCCGCTGACAACCTTCGGGCGGACAGCCGACGACGAACGGATGACAGCGAACAGATGACAGATTTCAAAATCTGTCATCTGTTCGCTGTTTGCTGTTCGCTGTTCGCCGTCCGCCGTTCGCCGTCAGGCCAGGTCGACGCCCGGGTAGAGCGGGAAGGGGGTCAGCAGGTCGGCGGCGCGCTTGGCGGTGGCGTCGCGGAGGGCGGCGTCCAGGGTGTAGGCGGCCTTGGAGGGCGAGCCCTTGGCCGTGGTGGCGGGGGTGGTGGCGCGCAGGACGGTGTGGATCAGGTCGGCGATCTCGTCCATCTCGGCGGTCCCGAGGCCGCGGGTGGTGAGGGCCGGGGTGCCGAGGCGGATGCCCGAGGTGTACCAGGCGCCGTTCGGGTCCAGCGGTACGGAGTTGCGGTTGGTGACGATGCCCGAGTCGAGCAGCGCCGCCTCGGCCTGGCGGCCGGTCAGGCCGTAACCGGAGACGTCGGCGAGGACCAGGTGGTTGTCGGTGCCGCCGGTGACCAGCTTGCCGCCGCGACGCAGCAGGCCTTCGGCGAGCGCCCGGGCGTTGTCGACGACGGCGTGGGCGTAGGCCTGGAACTCGGGCCGGCGGGCTTCGGCCAGCGCGACCGCCTTCGCGGCCATGACGTGCGAGAGCGGGCCGCCGAGCACCAGCGGGCAGCCGCGGTCGACGTGCTCGGCCAGCTCGGCCTGGCACAGCACCATGCCGCCGCGCGGGCCGCGCAGGGACTTGTGGGTGGTGGTGGTGACGATGTGGGCGTGCGGGACCGGGTCGTGGTCACCGGTCAGCACCTTGCCCGCGACCAGGCCGGCGAAGTGCGCCATGTCGACCATGAGGGTCGCGCCGACCTCGTCCGCGATCTCGCGCATCGTGCGGAAGTTCACCAGCCGCGGGTAGGCCGAGTACCCGGCCACGATGATCAGCGGACGGAACTCGCGGGCGGTCTCGCGCAGCGCGTCGTAGTCGATCAGGCCGGTGGCCGGGTCGGTGCCGTAGCTGCGCTGCTCGAACATCTTGCCCGAGATGTTGGGACGGAAGCCGTGGGTGAGGTGGCCGCCGGTGTCCAGGGACATGCCGAGCATCCGCTGGTTGCCGAGCTCCTGGCGCAGCCGCGCCCAGTCCTCCTCGGTGAGGTCGTTGACGTTGCGGACCTCGGCGCGCTCCAGCGCCGGGCTCTCGACCCGCTGGGAGAGCACGGCCCAGAAGGCGGTGAGGTTGGCGTCGATGCCGGAGTGCGGCTGGACGTAGGCGTGGTCGGCGCCGAACAGCTCCCGGGCCTGCTCGGCGGCGATGCTCTCGACGGTGTCGACGTTGCGGCAGCCCGCGTAGAAGCGGCGGCCGACGGTGCCCTCGGCGTACTTGTCGCTGAGCCAGTTGCCCATGGTGAGCAGGACGGCCGGGGAGGCGTAGTTCTCGCTGGCGATCAGCTTGAGCGAGGCGCGCTGGTCCGCCAGCTCCTGGCCGATGGCGCCGGCGATCCGCGGGTCGACGCCGGCGATCACGTCGAGGGCGCTGCGGAAGGCGGTGTCGGCCGCGGCGGAGGCGGCGGTGTGGGGCTGCTGGGCCATGGCGGTCTCCTGGTGGGGATGACGGGGGCCCAGGCGCTCGGCAACTTCACGTGAGGATTCACGGGGCCGCTTCCCGATGGTTGATTCCATCCCTGCGCGCCAGTCGCGGCCCACCGGAATCGTACCAACACCGCGAGGACTGTGGCGGAGGTCTCAGAATGCGGGACGGGCAGTCCACTACGCCCCGCTATGTCCGTTCTTTTGCAACGCCAGTGTTTCAGCGAAATGAAGCCGCCACATTTCCCGAAACAGTTCGGCGGGAATGACCGGATCGACCGTCGAGGGTGATTTGCGGAACCTCGGATGCATCCGGTCAAATATCGATCGAACGGCAGCCGGGAAAACCCCGGACGCCGTACCGGAAATGCACACCAGCGCACCCTCACCCATGGGGCGGCGGAGAATTCGGGGGTTACGCCTCATGGCCGTGGTCGACACCGTCCCAGGCACCGCGAGCGGGCCCGCGCCCGCCGCCGACCCCGGACTGCTCCGCCGGATCCTGCGGGACCGGGTCGGCGCCTGCGCCCTGGCGGTGGTGGCCCTGTTCCTGCTGCTCGCCCTCGGCGCCCCGCTGGTCTCCGCGCTGTACGGGAAGAACCCGGTCGAGCACTACGGCCAGAACCTCCCCGGCCTGCTCAGCGACGGCGGCCTGCCGATGCTGCCGAACGGCGGGATCTCCGGGGACTTCTGGTTCGGCCTGGAGCCCGGTCTCGGCCGGGACGTGTTCACCCAGCTGCTGTACGGCATCCGCACCTCGCTGCTGATCGCCTTCGCGGCCGCCGCGGTGACCACCACGCTGGGCGTGCTGGCCGGCGTCGCGGTCGGCTACCTCGGCGGGATCACGGACCGGCTGTTCGGATTCCTCGCGAATGTGCTGCTGGCCTTTCCCACGCTGCTCCTGCTGCTGGCGCTCAGTCCGGTGATCCAGTCCCGACTGGTCGACCCGGGCACCGCGGAACCGGAGTGGATGCAGTTCCTGGTACTGGTCCTGGTTTTCTCGGCGTTCGGCTGGATTCCGCTCGCACTTTCCCTGCGGGCCACCGTCCGCTCGCTCCGGGAAAGGGATTTCGTGCAGTCCGCACGGGCCCAGGGCGCGAGCCGTTTCCATGTCGTCGTCCACGAACTTCTGCCGAATGTGCGCTCGCAGCTGCTGGTGCACGCCACCATGGCGGTGCCGACCTTCGTCGCCTCCGAGGCCGCGCTGTCCTTCCTCGGCGTCGGCGTCACCGAGCCCGTCCCGGACTGGGGGCGGATGATCGCGCGCGGTTCCGAGGTCTTCCAGGCAGACCCGACGTACATGGTGTTCCCCGGGGTGGCGCTGCTGCTGTTCGTCGTCGCCTTCAACCTGCTCGGCGACGCCGTCCGGGACGCGCTGGACCCGCGGAGCGGCACCGCCCGCTGACGGCTCCGCCGGACACCACCCCGCCGGGCGCCGGCGCCATCCGCCGGGCACCCCCTTCCGGACACCAGCTCTCCGGACACCATCCGCCGGGCACCGCCCGCGGAAACCTTTCGCCTCCTCCCATCCATCAACCCCGAGCCCGTCCCGGCACGATCCGCCGGGACAAGGAGAGATTCGCCATGCGCTGGACCAGACCGTCCCTCGCCGTCGTCGCCACCGCCCTGCTGGCGACCTCCTGCTCGGCCGGCGCGGGCAGCACCACCAGAGCCGGCGGCGCGGCCGGTTCCGGGGTCTCCGCCAAGGAGACCTCCCCGCTGACCGCCGTGCTCGGCACCGAACAGGAGAGCGCCGGCCCCGCCCCGGCCGTCCCCGGCGCCCGTGCGGGCGGCACGGTGAACGTGTACAACAGCGTCGAGTTCCGCCACCTCGACCCGCAGAAGGTCTACGCGGGCGCCACCTACAACGCCTCGCTGCTCTGGGGCCGCCAGCTGACCCAGTACCAGGTCGTGGACGGCAAGGCCAAGCTGGTCGGGGACCTGGCCACCGACACCGGCACCCCGGCCGACGGCGGACGCACCTGGACGTACAGGCTCAAGCAGGGCGTCGCCTGGGAGGACGGGAAGCCGATCACCGCCCAGGAGGTCAAGTACGGCATCGAGCGCACCTTCGGCAAGGGCTACGAGGTCGGCCCGCCGTACTGGCCGCAGTGGCTCACCGGCGAGGCGAGCTACGAGGCGGCGCGCGCCAAGTACGCGGGCCCGCAGGCCGGCGACCTGGACGCGATCGAGACCCCGGACGAGCGCACCATCGTCTTCCACTTCCCCCAGCCGCAGGCCGACGTCCCGTACATGGCCGCGCAGTCCTCCTCCTCGCCGGTGCGCAAGGACAAGGACACCGGGACGGACTACGACCGGCAGCCGTTCGCGACCGGCCCCTACCGGATCGTCGAGCACGTCCAGAACACCCGCATGGTGCTGGAGCGCAACCCGGCCTGGAAGCCCGAGACCGACCCGATCCGCAGCCAGTACCCGGAGAAGTTCGTCTTCACGTACGGCAAGGAGGCGCTCAACCTCAACCAGGAGATCCTCTCCGGGCGGGACGGCGGCGCCAACGCCACCACCGCGTCCGACACCCTCTCCGCCGAGCTCTACCAGACCACCGACACCGACCCGAAGGCCAAGGAACTGGTGGTCTCCGGCCGGCAGGGCGCCTTCGTCACCCAGCTGATGGTCAACAACGAGCGGGTGCCGGACGTCGAGGTCCGCAAGGCGCTGCACCTGGCCTACCCCCGCCAGCAGGCCCGTCAGGTCGAGGGCGGCGCCCGGACCGGCGAGCTGGCCACCACGCTCAGCTCGCCCGCGCTGATCGACTACCAGAAGTACGACCTCTACCCGGTCAAGCCCGAGGGCGACCCGGAAGCCGCCAAGGCCGAGCTCGCCAAGGCCAAGCAGGCCCCCGGCAGCCTGACCTACGCGTACCGGAACACCCCGACCGGGCAGCGCGTCGCGCAGGTGCTGGTCGAGGGCTTCGGCAAGGCGGGCATCACCGTCGTGCCCAAGCCGGTCGACCCCAAGGCCTTCCTGGACGAGGTGCACCGCGCCGACTCCCCGTACGACCTGTTCGAGGAGACCAGCTCGGTCGACTGGCCGACCCCCTCCACTCTGATCCCGTTCTCCTTCGACGGCCGGGCCGGCAGCGACATCAACTCGGCGCGCTACCGCAACCCGGAGGTCGACAAGGAGATCGACCGGATCAACCAGATCGGTGAGCCGCGCGCCAAGGCCAAGGAGCTGTACGCGCTGGAGCAGACCGTGATGAAGGACGTGCCGGTGCTGCCCTTCGCCTACCCGACCGTCAACCAGCTGCGCGGCAGCAACGTCGGCGGGGCGTTCATCCACCCGATCTACGGGACGGTCTCGCTGGCCTGGCTGTACCTGAAGTCCTGAGTGCCCGGGGCCCGCTCCCGTTCCACGGCCCGACGGCCGGGACGGCGGGCGGGCCCCCGCCACCTGCGCCCCTCCCCCCTCCCCCGCCTCCCTCGTCTTCTCGCCCTGACTGCTCCCCCGTCCCGTCGACCCCGGATCGGCCATGCTCTCCTTCGTCCTGCGGCGGACCGCCCAGGCCCTCGCGGTCCTGGTCGCGGTCTCCGCCGCCGCCTTCGCCCTCTTCTACGCCGCGCCCGCCGACCCGGCCCGCGCCGCCTGCGGCCCGCGCTGCGACAGCGGACAGGTCGCGGCGGTGCGCCAGGGCATGGGCCTGGACCAGCCGCTGCTCACCCAGTACACCGACTACCTGGTCGGGGTCGTCGCCGGGCGGGACATCGGCGACGTGGACGGCTCGACCATCCACTGCGCCGCCCCCTGCCTCGGCTACTCCTACCGGCTGCACCAGCCGGTCACCGAGGCGCTGGCCGACCACCTCCCGGTCACCCTCTCGCTGACCGCCGGGGCACTCGCCGTCCTGCTGGTGTTCGGCCTCGGCACCGGGTTCGTCTCCGCGTTGCGCCACGGGCGGCGGACCGACCGGCTGCTGTCCGGCTTCACCCTGGTCGGCGCCAGCGTGCAGATCTACTTCCTCGGGTACGTCGCGCAGTGGCTGCTGGTGTACTCCACCGGCCTGCTGCCGCTGCCCTCCTACACCTCGCCGGCCGACGACCCGGCCGCCTGGGCGGGCGGGATGCTGCTCCCCTGGTTCGTCCTCGGCTTCGTCAACTCCGCCGTGTTCGCCCGGCTTTCGCGCTCGCAGCTGCTGGAGACGATGAACGAGGAGTACGTCCGCACGGCCCGCGGCAAGGGCCTGGGACGGCTGCGTGCCCACCTCAAGTACACCTCGCGGGGCGCCGCCGGGCCGCTGGTGCAGCTGATCGGGCTGGAGGCCGGGGTCCTGCTGGGCGGGGCCGTGATCACCGAGACGGTGTTCGGGCTGAACGGGGTCGGACGGTTCGCCGCCGAGGCCGTCGCCGGGCAGGACCTGCCCGCCGTGGTCGGCGCGGTGCTGCTGGCCGCCTGCTTCATGGTGCTGTTCGTCGCGCTGGCCGACCTCGCGGTCGCCTGGCTCGACCCGCGTGTCCGGCTGAGCTGATGGGGAGTCCTTCGATGAAATCCACTGTTCCGGGGGCCGCCGGGCGCACGGCCGAGGCGACTTCTCCGGGGGCCGCCGAGCGGACCGTCGCGACCGCGAGTACGGCGGCTGCCGCCGCCGCGACGCGGGGCGGCGAGCCGGTGCTGAGTGTCCGCGACCTGACCGTCGCCTTCGCCGACCCGCGCGGCGGTGCGCCGGTGACCGCCGTACAGGGTCTCTCCTTCGACCTCGCCCCGGGTGAAGTCCTGGGCCTGGTCGGGGAGTCGGGCTCCGGCAAGTCGACCGTCGGGCTCGCCGTCCTCGGTCTGCACGACCCGCGCACCACCACCGTCACCGGCTCGATCCGGCTGGACGGGCAGGAGGTGGTCGGCGCCGGGGAGTCCGCGCTGCGCGGAGTGCGGGGCGGAACGGCGGCGCTGGTCTTCCAGGACGCGCTCACCTCGCTCAGCCCCTTCCACGCCGTGGGTGCCCAGCTCGCCGAGATGTACCGGCTGCACCACCCGGGCACGGGCCGGGCCGAGGCGGCCCGGCGGGCGGCCGAGATGCTCGACCGGGTCGGTATCCCGAAGGCCCGGACGCGCGACTACCCGCACCAGTTCTCCGGCGGCATGCGCCAGCGCGTGATGATCGCGATGGCGCTGATGAACGACCCCCGGCTGATCATCGCGGACGAGCCGACCACCGCCCTGGACGCCCGCGTCCAGCGCCAGGTCCTCGACCTGCTCGGCGAGTTGCAGCGCGAGCACGGAACGGCGGTACTGCTGGTCAGCCACGACCTGGGCGTGGTCGCCGGGACGACGGACCGCACGCTGGTGCTGCGCGGCGGGAGGGAGGTCGAGTCCGCGCCGACCGCCGAACTGCTGGCCGCGCCGCGCGAGCCGTACACCCGGGCACTGGTGGGCGCGGCGCTCCGGCTGGACTCGGTGCCGGGCACCGCCCTGCCGACGGTCGAGGAGCCGGTGCCGGCCCGGACCTTCCGGCCGCGGCCCGCCGGGCGGCCCGAGCGGTGGCTGGTCGAGGTGGAGGACCTGTCCGTGCGCTTCCCCGGGCGGCGGCGCTTCCCCGGCCTGCGGGCCGAGCCGGTCCGGGCGGTCGACGGCGTCGGCCTGCGGATCGCCCCCGGCGAGACGCTCGGGCTGGTCGGCGAGTCCGGCTCCGGGAAGTCCACCACCTCGCGGGTCCTGGCCGGACTGCAACCCCCCACCGGGGGAAGGGTGTTGTACGACGGCCAGGACGTCACCCGGCCGGACCGGGAGCTGCGGAAGCGGCTCAGCCGGGAGATCCAGCTGGTCTTCCAGGACCCGTACGCCTCGCTCAACCCGCGCCGGACCGTCGCCCAGACCCTGGACACCCCGCTGCGCCTGCACACCCCGCTGGGCCCGGCCGAACGGCGGGAGCGCTCCGCCGAGTTGCTGGAGCAGGTCGGGCTGGAGGCCCGGCACCTGGACCGCTACCCGCACGAGTTCTCCGGCGGGCAGCGCCAGCGGATCGGCATCGCCCGGGCCCTGGCCCCGCAGCCGCGCCTGATCATCGCCGACGAACCGGTCTCCGCGCTCGACGTGTCGGTGCAGGCCCAGGTGCTCAACCTGCTGATGGAGCTGCGCGAACAGCTGGACGTCGCCTTCCTGTTCGTCTCCCACGACCTCGCGGTGGTCCGGCACTTCTGCGACCGGGTGGCGGTCATGCACCGGGGCCGGCTGGTCGAGTCCACCGATCGGGACCAGCTGTTCGAGGCGCCGCACACCGAGTACACGAGGGAGCTGCTGGCGGCGGTGCACTGAGCGGTGGTGCGCTGAGCAGCGGTGCACCGAGACGGGTGAACATCTCCGCCGGGCCGGGGCGGAACGGGAAGCTCCGCGGGCGGCTCCGCGGGGGCGGAGCACGGGGCTCCGCGGGCGGCGCGGCGGGCGTTGCGGCGTGAACGGGCAGGTCGTTCGGCGTTCGTTCGGCTGCGCCGGTCCGGCTCAAGGCGCTAGCGTGCAGGCGATGTGACGTAGGAGACGAAAAGGAATCACCAACCGAGGGGGCACATTTGTCGGACGACCTGCTCATCGCAAAGATCAACCACGGCTTCGATCACCTCGACACCGACGGGGACGGCCTGCTCACCGAACGGGACCACGTCCTGATGGGCCTCTCGGTGGCCCGCTCCCTCGGCCACCAGGAGGGCTCCGAGGCCGAGGCGGTGATAGTCCGCGCCTACCTGACGACCTGGCACGACCTGCACCTCGCCCGGCTCCCCGCCGGCACCGAGGCCATCACCCGCCAGCAGTTCGTCACCTCGACCGGCTCCCTCGCCGACGACCCGGAGTCCGCGCAGGAGATCCTCGGTGCCCTCGCCAGGGCCTTCCTCTCCGTCGCCGACACCGACCGCAGCGGGACGGTGGACGCCGGCGAGTTCTTCGTCTTCCAGCGCGGCCACTTCGCCGGCCTCTCCCGCGACGACGCCGACGAGGCCTTCCGCCACCTCGACGCCGACGGCGACGGCGTGCTCTCCGCGGTCGAGTTCACCAGCGCGATCATCGAGTTCTGGACCAGCCGGGACCCCGAGGCGCCCGGGAACTGGTGGACGGGCAAGCCCCCTTACACCTTCTGAGCCGTCCGGCCGTCCGGCCGCCGGGCCACCCCCACGAGCCGGAAGCGTGGGGGTGGCCCGGCATGGACGCACCCGCCGGCTTCGACCGGGCACCGGAGCGCGGGGGCGCCCGTGCTCGGCTACGAGCGGGTGGCTCCTTCCCCGGACGAACCGGAGGAGACGGATGCGGCGGACGAGGCGGACGAAGCGGACGGGCCTGCCGGGTCCGGCTTCCGGCGGGCCGGGCGCCGGCTGACGCTCACCACCAGGCAGACGCCCGCCACCACGATCGCGCCGCCCGCGAGGGTCGGGCCGGTCAGCGGCTCGGCCAGGATCAGCCAGCCCAGCAGCACCGCGACCACCGGGTTCACGTACGCGTAGGTGGCCACCAGGGTCAGTGGGGCGGCGCGCAGCAGCCAGGCGTACGCGGTGAAGGCGAGCAGCGAACCGAACAGCACCAGGTAGACGAGGGCCAGCCAGGACCGGCCGGAGAACGCCCCGAGGTCCAGCCCGCGCTGCTCGCCGCGGACCAGTCCGATCAGCAGGTTGCAGAGGCCCCCGGCCAGCATCTGGTAGGCGCTCGCGGCGAGCACGTTGCCGGGCATCGGGATCTTCTTGCTCGCGAAGGAACCGAGCGCCCAGGTCAGGGTGGCGCAGATGATCAGGATCACACCGCCCGGCTGGATCGACCCGCCGATCGCCGGGGCCGACAGGACCCCGAGGCCGACCAGCCCGAGCAGCACCCCGGCCAGCTCGGCCGGCCTCGGACGGTCGCCGCCGACCGCCGTCAGCACCACCATCCACAGCGGGACCGCGGCCACCAGCAGGGCGGCCAGGCCGGAGGGGACGGAGGTCTCGCCCAGGACCACCATGCCGTTGCCGCCGGTCAGCAGCAGCACGCCGACCAGGGCGGAGGAGGCCAGCTGCCGGCCGGTCACCTTCAGCCCGGCCGGGCCCTGGCGCACCAGGAGGAAGCCGGCCAGCAGCAGGCCGGCGGTGACGAAACGGGCGCCGGCGGACAGGAAGGAGGGCATCGTCTCCACCGCGATCCGGATCGCCAGGTAGGTCGAGCCCCAGACGATGTAGACCACCAGGAGGGCCAGCCAGACCGCGCCGCCGAGACGGGCACCGGCCTTGGCCTTGGCGACGGCCGTGGACTCGGCCTCGGCCATGGCGACGGCCGTGGACTCGGCCGCGGCCGCGGCGTCGGTCACGGCCCCGCCGGCGGTGGAGGCTGAGGTGATGGCGGGGGTGTCGGGGGCTGAGCCGGGGGTCGCGGCCGGCTGGGCGGGCGAAGCAGGCGATGTCATGTGTGTCCCCCTCGGACGGTGCTGGCCGAACACTCGACATGACAGCGCATGAACGGCCCCGCGCGCCAGTCGGTATCAGGAACCGGACCGCAGGACGTACCGTGGGCGCTCCCGTCGAGGAGGTCGAACCCGTGTCCGCATCCGAGGAGGCCCTGCCGTTCTTCGTGTACGGCACCCTGCGCAGCGGCGGCCGCAATCACGCCGTCCACCTGGCCGGGCGCTGCGCCGACATCCGGCCGGCGGAGCTGGAAGGCGCCGCCCTGCACGAGGGCCCCGGCTTCCCGTACGCGGTGCCTGACCCGGCGCCCGGGCGCCGGGTCCTCGGTGAGCTCGTCACCGTACGCCCCGGCGCGTACGCCGGAGCCCTGGAGACCCTGGACCGCCTGGAGGACTGCCGGCCGGACGGGACCGGGCTGTACGTGCGGCGGCGGCTGGCGGTGCGGACGGCGCCGGGCGAGCTGCGGGACGCCTGGGTCTACCTCGCCGGGCCGAGGGCCGCGGCGCGGCTGCGGGAACAGCCGGCGCTGATCGAGTCCGGGGACTGGGGCGCCGGCGAGGGACGAACCGCCAGGTAGGCTGCCCCGGCCGATTAACTTTTATACTCATTGGCCCATTCGAACGACGAGGAGCCACCCGGTGCCCGAGCTGCCACCCCCGATCACCGTCGTCGGGATCGGGGCCGACGGCTGGCCCGGCCTCGCCGCCGCGTCCCGGGCCGCGCTGCGGGAGGCCCAGGTCGTCATCGGCGGCCCCCGCCAGCTGGACCTGCTCCCCCACGACGAGACCACCGCCGAACGCGTCCCCTGGCCGTCCCCGCTGCGCCCCGCCGTCCCCGGGCTGCTCGCCGCCCACGCGGGCCGCCGCGTCGCCGTCCTGGCCAGCGGCGACCCGATGTTCTTCGGAATCGGCCGCACCCTCGCCGAGACCGTCGGCGCCGAGCGCCTGCGCGTCCTGCCGCACCCCTCCTCCGTCTCCTACGCCTGCGCCCGGCTCGGCTGGCCGCTGGAGGCCACCGAGGTCGTCAGCCTGGTCGGCCGCCCGCTGGACACCCTCGCGCTCGCCCTCCACCCCGGCCGCCGCCTGCTGGTGCTCAGCGCCGACGCCGCCACCCCGGCCGCCGTCGCCGGGCTGCTCACCGCCCGCGGCTACGGCACCGCCCGCCTGCGGGTGCTCGAACAGCTCGGCGCCCCCGCGGAACGCCACCTGGACGGCCCCGCCGACGGCTGGCCGCACCCGCCCGGCGACCCGCTGAACGTCATCGCCGTGGACCTCGGCGACGGCCCCCGCGGCTCCGTCGTCCCCGGCCTGCCCGACGCCGCGTACGAGAGCGACGGCCAGCTCACCAAGCGCCACGTCCGCGCGGCGACCCTCGCCACGCTGGCACCCTCCCCCGGCGAACTGCTCTGGGACGTCGGCGGCGGCTCCGGCTCGATCGCCATCGAATGGCTGCGCGCCCACCGCGACTGCCGGGCCGTCAGCATCGAGCGCGACCCGGCGCGGGCCGGGCGGATCACCCGCAACGCCGCCGCACTCGGCGTGCCCCGACTCCGCGTGGTGACCGGCCCGGCCCCCGCCGCACTCGCCGAACTCCCCTCCCCCGACGCCGTGTTCGTCGGCGGCGGCCTCACCGCGCCCGGCCTGCTGGATGCCTGCTGGGCCGCGCTGCGCCCCGGCGGCCGGATCGTCGCCAACACCGTGACCCTGGAGTCCGAGGCACTGCTCACCGAGTGGTACCGGCGCCACGGCGGGGAGCTCGTCAAGCTCGCCGTCGCCCACGCCGTCCCGGTGGGCGGCTTCACCGGCTGGCGCCAGGCCATGCCGGTCACCCAGTGGGCCGCCGTCAAACCCGACGCCGCCGAACCCGACACCGCCGGGCACGACGCGGTCAAGCCCGACGCCGCCATGTCCGACACCCCTCAGGAGAACGCCTCGTGACCGTCCACTTCATCGGAGCCGGCCCGGGCGCGGCCGACCTGATCACGCTGCGCGGCCAGCGCATCCTGGCCCGCGCCGAGGTCTGCCTGTACGCCGGCAGCCTGGTCCCGCGCGAGCTGCTGGCCGAGTGCCCGCCCGGCGCCCGCCTGATCGACACCGCACAGCTCAACCTGGACCAGATCACCGCCGAGCTGGTCGCCGCCCACGAGGCCGGACAGGACGTGGCCCGGCTGCACTCCGGCGACCCGTCCGTCTTCTCCGCCGTCGCCGAGCAGATGCGCCGCCTGGACGCCGCCGGCGTGCCCTACGAGGTGGTTCCCGGCGTGCCCGCCTTCGCCGCCGCCGCGGCCGCGCTGAAGCGGGAGTTGACCGTCCCCACCGTCGGCCAGACCGTCATCCTCACCCGGATCGCCAAGCGCGCCACCCCGATGCCCGAGGGCGAGGACCTCGCCACCCTCGGCCGCAGCGGCGCCCTGCTGGTGCTGCACCTGGCCGCCGGGTACGTGGACGACGTGGTCGAGCAGCTGCTCCCGCACTACGGCGCCGACTGCCCGGTGGCCGTGGTCGCGATGGCGAGCCGCCCCGACGAGCTGGTGCTGCGCGGCACCGTCGGCGACATCGCCGAACAGGTCAAGGCCGCGGGCGTGGTCCGCACCGCCGTCATCATCGTCGGCCGTACCCTGGCCGCCGAGCAGTTCCGCGACAGCCACCTCTACTCGGCGGACCGCGAGCGCCCGCACGAGCCCTGCGGGGCGTGATGCGGCACGCGTCGCGGCACGTCCTGATCCTCGGCGGGACCACCGAAGGGCGCACGCTGGCCGCCGAACTGGCCCCGACCGCACACCGGGTCACCAGCTCGCTGGCCGGCCGGGTCGCCCGACCCCGGCTGCCCGCCGGGGAGGTGCGGATCGGCGGCTTCGGCGGAGCGGAGGGCCTGGCGAACTGGCTGCGCACGGAACGCGTGGACGCGGTGGTGGACGCCACCCACCCGTTCGCCGCCGGCATCTCGCGCAACGCCGCCCTCGCGGCCGCCGCCACCGGCGTCCCCCTGCTGGTACTGCGCCGCCCCGGCTTCACCCGCGTCGACGGCGACCACTGGCTCCCCGTCCCCTCCCTCGCCGCGGCGGCCGAGCTCCTGCCCCGGCGCGGGGAACGCGTCTTCCTCACCATCGGCCGGCAGGGCGTCGCCGCCTTCGCCCACCTGGACGGCGTCCACTTCCTCGCCCGCTCGGTGGACCCGCCCGAGCCGCCGCTGCCGCCCTCGTTCGAAGTCCTGCTGGACCGCGGCCCGTTCACGATCGAGGGCGAGCAGGCGCTGCTGCGCAGGCACGACGTCGACGTCCTGGTCACCAAGGACAGCGGCGGCGCCGCGACCTCCGCCAAACTCACCGCCGCCCGCGGCCTGCGCCTGCCCGTCGTCATCGTGGAGCGCCCGCCCGTACCGGACGGCGTCCCGGTCGTGCCGGACGTCCCCGGCGCGCTGCACTGGCTGGAACAACTACGGTAGTTGCCAATGCCGTTACGGATGGTCGCCGCCGAAGTGGTGGCGGCCGTTCGCCTGCTCCTCCGTACGGTGCTCGGCCTGCAGAACCGACCTCAACCCGTGCGCCGCCTCGGCGGCCCATGACCGGACGGTGGCGGAGCCGGGACATGGCCGGAGCACACCGGGAAAAGGTGGGGCGCGTCCGCCGGGAGCCGGGCAGGATGGCCCGATGAGCGATGATCAGCGACCTCAGGCCCCCCGCACCGGCGACGAACTCACCACCCTGGCAGGCTTCCTGGACTACCAGCGCGCCACCCTCGCGATGAAGTGCGAGGGCCTCGGCGCGGAACAGCTCCGTGCTCGCGTACTGGAACCGTCCGGGCTCTCCCTGCTCGGGCTGGTCCGCCACCTGGCCGAGGTGGAGCGCAGCTGGTTCCGCAACGTCCTCAACGACGAAGGCCGGCCCGGCTTCTGGAAGCATCCGGACGGATCCTTCGCCGAGTTCGACACCGAGGCCGCCGACCCCGACGAGGCCTTCGCGATCTGGCGCCGCGAGTGCGACCACGCCAGGGAACTCGTCGCCGCGGCGGAGTCGTTGGACGTCCTGGGCCACTACGGCGACGAGGTCTTCTCGCTCCGCTGGATCCTCACCCACATGATCGAGGAGTACGCCCGCCACAACGGCCACGCCGACCTCCTCCGCGAACACCTCGACGGCACCACCGGCGAGTAACCCGGGAGAAGCCCGAAGCGCGGGCCGGGGAGCGGCGTTCGCGCTGGGCGCTGAACAACCCGGTGTTCGTGGAGTGCCTGAACACCGGGTTGTCGGTTGCCGTGCTGCCGACCGGCCTCGACAGGTGAGGCCGGTCGGCGGGGCGGCGGTCCGTCAGATGTCGCGGAAGGTCTCGATCCGGGCGCCGATGGAGTTGAGGCGCTCGGCGAGGTCCTCGTAGCCGCGGTTGATGACGTAGACGTTGCGCAGCACGGAGGTGCCCTGGGCGGCGAGCATCGCGAGCAGGATGACCACGGCGGGGCGCAGGGCCGGCGGGCACATCATCTCGGCGGCGCGCCAGCGGGTGGGGCCCTGGACCAGCACGCGGTGCGGGTCGAGGAGCTTGACGTCGGCGCCGAGGCGGGTCAGCTCGGTCAGGTAGATCGCGCGGTTGTCGTACACCCAGTCGTGGATCATCGTGGTGCCGTGCGCGGCCGCGGCGATGGCGGCGAAGAACGGCACGTTGTCGATGTTGATGCCGGGGAACGGCATCGGGTGGATGGTGTCGATCGGCGCGGTCAGCTTGGAGGGCCGCACGGTGAGGTCGACCAGCCGGGTGTGGCCGTTGTGGGCCGGGTACTCGGGGGTGCGGTCGTAGTCGAGGCCCATGCCCTCCAGCACCGCGAGTTCGATCTCCAGGAACTCGATCGGCACCCGGCGGATGGTCAGCTCGGAGGAGGTGACGACGGCGGCGGCGAGCAGGCTCATCGCCTCCACCGGGTCCTCGGCCGGGGTGTAGTCGACGTCGCAGGTGATCTCCGGGACGCCGTGCACGGTGAGGGTGGTGGTGCCGATGCCCTCGATCCTGACGCCCAGCTTCTCCAGGAAGAAGCAGAGATCCTGGACCATGTAGTTGGGCGAGGCGTTGCGGATGACACTGACGCCGTCGTGCCGCGCGGCGGCCAGCAGGGCGTTCTCGGTGACGGTGTCCCCGCGCTCGGTCAGGACGATGGGGCGGTCCTGCGGGGCGCCCGGCTCGACCGAGGCGTGGTAGGCGCCGCCGGTGGTGGCGACCTCCAGGCCGAAGCGGCGCAGCGCGGTCAGGTGCGGCTGCACGGTGCGGGTGCCGAGGTCGCAGCCGCCCGCGTACGGGATGGCGAAGTGCTTGGCGCGGTGCATCAGCGGGCCGAGGAACATCAGCACGCTGCGGGTGCGGCGGGCGGCCTCGACGTCCATCGCCGCGAGGTCCAGCTCGGCGGGCGGGGTGAGTTCGAGGTCGCGGCCCTCGTTGATCCAGCGGCTCTTGACGCCGATGCTGGTGAGGACCTCGAGGATGCGGTAGACCTCCTCGATCCGGGCGACGCTGCGGATCGTGGTGCGACCGGTGGTCAGCAGCGAGGCGCAGAGGATCGCCACGCAGGCGTTCTTGCTGCTGCGGACGTCGATCGCGCCGGAGAGGCGGGTGCCGCCGGCGACGCGCAGGTGCATCGGGCCGGAGTAGCCGAGGGAGACGATCTCGCTGTCGAGCGCTTCGCCGATGCGGGCGATCATCTCAAGGCTGACGTTCTGCTTGCCCTGCTCGATGCGGTTGACCGCGCTCTGGCTGGTGCCGAGGGCGTCGCCGAGTTGCGCCTGGGACCAACCGCGGTGCTGGCGCGCGGTGCGGATGAGGGTGCCGATACGGGTGAGGTAGTCGCCTGTCACTCGCCAGACGATATCTCATGGTTGAGATGACGACAGAACCGGGGCCCGACATGCTGCTCCATTTGTCCGTTTCTCTCCCCGTATGGACGTCAGTTCTTCACATCACCAGGCGATGTTGTCACGCCGCCGTGACAGCCGTGACATTGTCACGACCCCCGGCAGCGGCCCCGGTTCACGATCCCGCGCCCCGGCCTCGCGGCTCCGCTCCGCCTCGCGGCTCCGCGTCACGGCCTCGTGTCACGGCCTCGTGTCACGGCCCGAGCGGCTCCGCCCGACCGACGACGGTGCCCGCGCGGTCGATGCAGATGACGTCCACCGCGACCGGCGAGCCCAGTAGCACGCCGAGCGCCGTCGCCCGGGCCGCCTCGGCCACCCGGTCCCCGAGCGGCACTCCGGCCGCCCGGCACAACTGCACCGCCTCCAGAGCGGTGTTGGCACCGGCGACCGCCCCGGCCAGCGCCTCGTCCGCCCCGGCACTCCGGGCCAGTTCGGCCAGGTACCCCTTGTCCACCTGGGACCGTGCCGAGTGCAGGTCGAGGTGGCCGGCCGCGAGCTTGGACAGCTTGGCGAAACCGCCCGCGATGGTCAGCCGGGGCACCGGGTGGCGCTTGAGGTACTTGAGCACGGCACCGGCGAAGTCCCCCATGTCCAGCAGCGCGTCCTCCGGCAGCCCGTGCTCCGCGACCGCCACCTTCTCCGAGGTCGACCCGGTGCAGCCGGCCACGTGGGTGCGCCCCGCCGCCCGGGCCACGTCCACGCCGCGGCGGATCGAGTCGATCCAGGCCGAGCAGGAGTAGGGGACGACCACGCCGGTCGTGCCGAGGACGGACAGGCCACCGAGGATGCCGAGCCGGGGGTTCCAGGTGGACCGGGCGATCTCCTCACCGTGGTCGACGGAGATCTCGACCACCACGTCCCCGCTGCCGCCCTGCGCGGCGGCCACCTCGGCGACGGCGTCCCGGATCATCTGCCGGGGCACCGGGTTGATCGCGGGTTCGCCGACCGGCAGCGGCAGCCCGGCCTTGGTGACCGTGCCCACGCCGGGGCCGGCCCGGAACACCACCCCGGTGCCGGGCTCGCCGGACCGGACGGTCGATCGGATCAGCGCGCCGTGGGTGACGTCGGGGTCGTCGCCCGCGTCCTTGACCACGCCGGCCATGGCGGAGACGAGCCCGCCGGGGCGGGGCCCGCCCGTTCCGGCGGCGGCCGGCTCCCCGGCGGTCGGCTTCCCGACTGGGGCCGGCTTCTCGGCGGTCGGTCCTCCCCCGGCGGTCGGATCCCCGGTAGTGGTCAGCTCCTCGGCCGCGAGGGCGAAGGCGGGTTGCTGCCCCCTGGGCAGGGTGATGACCACCGGGTCCGGGAACGCGCCGGTGAGCAGCGCGGTGTACGCGGCCTTGGTGGCGGCGGTGGCGCAGGCGCCCGTCGTCCAGCCGGGCCGCAGGCCACTGCTCTTCAACTGGCCGGCCCGGCCGCCCGCCGCCCCGGTTCCCGGCTCGGATCCCGCTGCCGCCACCTGCGCCCCGTTCCCGACGGCGCCCGTGCCGTCCTGTTCCACTCCGGCGACCGCCCCGGCCGCCGTCGAGGATTTTCCCCCACCGGGCCGGACGGGGCCCGACCGGGGTGGCGGCGGCCGAGACCTGCGCTGCGCGGCGCGACCGCGTGCACGACCTGCGGAGGGACGCCGCCCCGCGTTCCCGAAGTGTTCTCTGCACGGCCCTCGCCCACCGGACCTACCAGTGAGTAATCTGGCGGTCCGCCAGAAGCGGGTTCATGACACACGTGGGCCCGGCCGGGGCCGAGCGCCCCGCCGGGCCATCAGTCTGTGGGGGTTTTTGTGGCAGGGATGAGTCGGCGTACGTTCCTCACCGGTACGTCGGTGGCCGCCGCATGGTCGGCCTTGTCGCTGGGCGGCGCGCAGTTCGCCTCGGCCACGGCGCGCGACCAGGCGCTGGCGACGACGGCCGCACGGGCGGTCAGGGTCACCGGGACGACGCTGGAACAGGTGGCCACGCCGGTCGGGACGGGCACCTACAAGCGGCTGGCGGCCGGACCCGGCTGGCCGCTGGTGGTGCGCGGCGACCTGGCGTCGGCGGGCACCGGGCGGGACGACCGCCGGACCGGCCTGGCCAGCTTCGTCCAGTTCAGCGACCTGCACCTGGTGGACACCGAGTCCCCGGTGCGCTTCGAGTACCTGGCCAAGTTCAACGGCAGCGCCTACCGGCCGCAGGAGGCCCTGAACGCCCGCGGTGTCTCGGCCCTCGTCGAGCGGGTCAACTCGCTCGACGGCGGCCCCTACACCGGGATGCCGTTCAGCATGGTGATGGCCACCGGCGACAACACCGACAACCACGAGCTCGCCGAACTCGACTGGTACCTCAAGGTCATGGGCGGCGGCCGGCTCGCCCAGAGCACCGGCGACCCCAACCGCTACGAGGGCGTGCAGAGTTCCGGCAACGCCGCCTACTGGAACCCCGAACTCGCCTACAACGACGGCTACAAGGCGAAGGGCTTCCCGCGGATACCCGGCTTCCTGAACGCCGCCGGCCGCCCCTTCGACGCACCGGGCCTGCGCACGCCCTGGTACACCACCGTCGGCAACCACGACGACAGCATCGAGGGCACGCTGCCGGACCTCGGACTGCTGAACGACCTGTACGCGGGCCAGTACAAGTTGGAGGGCTGCGACGACGCCACGGCCGCCCAGCTGATGGACTCACTGCGCCGCGACCCGGCGGGCGCCGTGCTGCTGCTGGCGAAGCTGATCGCCAGTGGTGACCTGGTGCGCAAGATCACCCCGGACGAGCGCCGCCGGCCGTTCACGCTCAAGGAGTTCGCCAAGGCCCACCTGAACCCGGCCGTCACCGGCGCCGGCCCGTACGGGCACGGTTTCACCTCGGACATGGCGAACAGCGGCAAGCTCTACTACACCTTCCGCATCTCGGAGAAGGTGGTCGGCATCAGCCTGGACACCACCAACCAGGCCGGGTTCGCCGACGGTTCGCTGGGCACCGCGCAACTGCGCTGGCTGGAGCAGCAGTTGCAGGCGCACAGCGGGCACTGGTACGACGCGGACGGGCGCCGGGTGGCGGGCGGGAGCACGGACGAGCTGGTCCTCGTCTTCAGCCACCACACCAGCGGCACGATGGGCAACCTGCTGCCGGACCCGCGCAACATCTTCGAGGGTCGGCACGACGGCAACGAGCTGGTGGCGCTGCTCCAGCGCTACCCGAACGTCGTCGCGTGGGTGAACGGGCACACCCACATGAACAAGATCACGCCGCACGGCCACGCGGTGCCGGAGCGGGCCTTCTGGGAGATCAACACCGCCTCGCACATCGACTACCCGCAGCACGGGCGGATCATCGAGATCGCGGACAACGGGGACGGCACGCTCTCGCTGTTCACCACGCTGATCGAGTCCTCCGCCCCGTACGGGACGGACTTCGGCAGCACCTCGGACGCCAACCTCGCGGCGCTCTACCGCGAGCTGTCGTACAACGACCCGAACGGCCGCCCGACGGCGCTGCTGGGCACGGGCGCGGACCACAACACGGAGCTGCTGATCACCAAGCCGACCCGGTAGCCGTCGGGGGCCGACGGGGCCGGACGAGGACCAGATAGGGGACGGCGGCCGGCGAAGAACGGCGGAGAACGGCGGACAGGGAGCAGCGAACAGATCACAGATGACGGATGACGGATGACGGATGACAGCGAACAGATTTCATCATCTGTTCGCTGTCATCCGTCGCCCGTCACTCCTCCGGGTAGCGCCGCGGCGTCCAGACGACCTCCACGCCGCCGCCCCGCTCGACCGCCCGGGTCTGCGAGGAACCGATCAGCAGGATGGTCCGCATGTCGACCAGCGCCGGGTCCAGCTCGCCCAGCCGGACGATCCGCACCCGCTCGGTCGGGCCGCCGACGTCGCGGGCCATCACGACCGGAGTCTCCGGAGCCCGGTACTCCAACAGCAGGTCCCGGGCGAGCGCGACCTGGGTGGTGCGGGACTTCGAACCCGGGTTGTACAGCGCGAGCACCAGGTCCGCCTCGGCCGCGGCCCGCAGCCGCTTGGCCACCACGTCCCAGGGCTTGAGCCGGTCCGAGAGCGACACCGTCGCGTAGTCGTGTCCGAGCGGGGCGCCGGCCCGGGAGGCGGCCGCGTGGGCGGCGGTCATCCCGGGGAGCACCCGGACGGGAACGTCCCGGTACGCCTCCTCGCAGGCGACCTCCAGCACGGCGGTGGCCATCGCGAACACCCCCGGGTCACCGGAGGAGACCACCGCGACGCGGTGCCCGCGCCGGGCGAGGTCCAGGGCGAACTCGGCGCGCTCCGACTCCACCTTGTTGTCCGAGCCGTGCCGCCGCTGGCCCGGCCGCTCCGGCACCCGGTCCAGGTAGGTGGTGTAGCCGACCAGGTCGGTGGCCTCGGACAGCGCGCCGCGTGCCTCGGCGGTCAGCCAGAGCGGTCCGGCCGGCCCGGTGCCGACCACGGTCACGCTGCCGACGCCGTCCGACAGCCGGACCTCGGGCTCCAGCGGCGCGACCTTGCTCGGCAGCACCGCGACGGAGAAGTACGGCACCGTCTCGCCGTCGACCTCGGCCAGCGGGGCGATCCGCTCCCCCGCCATGAAGGCCCGTTCCACGTACTGCGCGTCCGCCAGCCGTCCCGCCCGCTCCAGGGCCCTGCGGACGGTCGGGAAGGTGCGCCCAAGCTTCATGATCACGGCCGAGTCGGCGGCGGCGATCCGGGCCGTCAGCTCCTCCTCGGGCAGCGTGCCGGGGATGACGGTGAGCGTCTCCTCGGCCTCGGTCAGCGGCTGCCCGAGCCGGGCCGCGGCCGCGCTGAGCGAGGTCACGCCCGGCACCACCTCGGTCGGGTAGCGGTGGGCGAGCCGCTTGTGCATGTGCTGGTAGGAGCCGTAGAAGAGCGGGTCGCCCTCGGCGAGGACCACCACGTCACGGCCGGCGTCCAGATGGGCGGCGAGCCGGGCGGCGGCCTCCTCGTAGAAGTCGTCCAGCGCGCCGCGGTAGCCGCCCGGGTGGTCGGTGGTCTCGACCGTCAGCGGGTAGACCAGCTTCTCCTCGATCTGACCGGCCGCCAGGTACCGCTCGGCGATCGACCGCGCGATCGACCGGCCGTGCCGGGCGCTGTGGTAAGCCACCACGTCGGCCTTGCCGATGAGTTCGGCGGCACGGACGGTCACCAGCGACGGATCGCCCGGGCCGAGCCCGACGCCGTACAGCCGACCCGTGGCACCCTCCGCGCCCTCGACCCCTGCGGCGCCCTCGACGCCTGCGGCGGCCTCGACGCCCGCGACGCCCGCGACATCCTCGATGTTCCGACGGCCCGTCACTCTTCTTCGCTCGCAATCGCGTTGATGGCGGCGGCGGCGATCGCGCTGCCGCCGCGCCGGCCGCGCACCACCAGGTGCTCCAGGCCGGAGGGGTGCTCGGCCAGGGCCTGCTTGGACTCGGCGGCACCGATGAAGCCGACCGGGACGCCGATCACCGCGGCGGGTCGCGGCGCGCCCGCCTCGATCATCTCCAGCAGCCGGAACAGCGAGGTCGGCGCGTTGCCGACGGCCACCACCGCGCCCTCCAGCCGGGGCAGCCACAGCTCCATGGCCGCGGCGCTGCGGGTGTTGCCCATCGCCCGGGCGAGTTCGGGCACCGACGGGTCGGTGAGGGTGCAGATCACCTCGTTGTCGGCGGGCAGCCGCCTGCGGGTGACGCCGCTCGCGACCATGTTGACGTCGCAGAGGATGGGCGCACCCGCGCGCAGCGCGGCGCGCGCGGAGGCGACCACGCCGGGCGAGTACACCAGATCCTCGACCAGGTCGACCATCCCGCAGGCGTGGATCATCCGCACCGCGACCTGGGAGACGTCCGCCGGGAGGGCGGCCAGATCGGCCTCCGCGCGGATGGTGGCAAAGGACTGGCGGTAGATGGACGCGCCGTCCTTCTCGTACTCGATCACTTCGTGGTCCTCCTGGCCTCGGCGACCGCCTCGGCCATCTCCTCGTTCGTCACATCAACGGCCGTCGCACCGACCGCCGCACCGTTCACCGCCAACCGGTAGCCGTGCCCCGTGGCGAGCACGTCCACCCACCGCCCGGCCGGGTGGCCGCAGCGCCGTTCGCAGCCCGACCAGTGGACGGGCAGCCGGACGGGCGACGCGCCCGCGGCCGGGTCCCGCACGGCGTCCGGGACCCGGGCCGTGTCCAGCGCCCGGGCCGCGTCCGCACGGACGTCGGCCAGCGATTTGGCGCAGCCCGGCAGCCCGGTGCAGGCCGTGGCCCGCTCCCAGGCCGAGCCGGGCTCGGTCCGGAAGCCGACCGAGGCGAGCCCGGGCAGCCGGTCGGCCGGGGCGCCGGGCAGCACCACCCCTCGCCAGGGGGTCAGTCGCAGCTCGCCGGCCGAGGCGGCGACCAGCGCCCGCCACTGCCCGGCGCCCGCCCGGCCGAAGCGCAGTCCCACCGAGACCCCGCCGGGCAGCGCGCCGACGGCCGGCCCGGTCCCGGCGAGGGCGGGCAGCGGAACCGTGCCGGCCGGCAGCAGGTCGGGGACCTCGCGCAGGTGCCAGGCCTTGCGCCCGTTCGTCCGCAGCGCGGTCAGGAAGGAGCGTGCCGCGTCCAGCACGGCCGCGACCTCCTGCCCGGCCTCGACCGGGTGCCCGTACCCGTCGCGCCCGAGGCGCAGCAGCCGGGTGCCGGCCGGGCCTGCGATCAATGTCACATCGGCGTCGAGCGCGGCGACGTCGCCCCGCCCGTCGTCCAGCGCGAACAGGAACTTGCCGGAGAGTCCGGCCGCCCAGTCGCTCGCACACAGCCGTGCGTCCAACTCCCTTACCCAGGACTGCACATCAACGCTGACGGGGGTTCCCGGGGCGGTGTCCAGCCCGGCCGCCGGGGAGGCGACGATGTTCCGGACCCGCTCGTGGGTGTCCGAGGGCAGCAGTCCGACGGCGCGCAGCCGGTCGGCGAGGTCGGCCGCGCAGTGCGGGGCCAGGCCGCGCAACTGGACGTTGCCGCGCGAGGTGGTCTCCAGTTCGCCGTCGCCGAGGGCCTCCGCCGCCTCGGCCAGCGCGAGCGTCTGACGGTCCGTCAGGAGCCCTCCGGGCAGGCGGATCCGGGCGAGGGCGCCGTCGTCGGCCGTATGCAGACGAAGCGCTCCGGGGCAGGCGTCCGCACGCCCCCGGTCGGGCACCTCCCGGTCGGGACCTGCGGCGCCCGGCGCGGTGGCGTCGGGTGTCGGTGGCATGGCGGCGAGCATACAGATGATCCGATCGCTTGCCCTTGTCCGTCGCATCACACCCTGACCCCGGCGCGGGCCGCTGTCCGCCCCGCGCGCCGGGCCCGCGCGCCGGGCGTCCGAAAGCTCGCCCTCCCCCCGGGTCAGCCGTACCCCGTACGATGCTGGCGGACGGTCCCCCGCGGGCCGTCCGAACGCCAGCGACGGCGCAGGGGAGGAAACCGGTGCGAACCCGGTGCGGTCCCGCCACTGTGACCGCGGTTCACCGGTAGACCGGTCGGCCGCGGGAGCCAGGAACTCCTGCCGTCCTCCACCGGCCCGGGGCGCGGACCCCGAGGAAGGCAGAAATGTTCCAGCGCTGTCGCATGCCCGCGCCCGTGTCCTCGGCCGCCGTCACGGCTGCCCGGACCGCCGCCACGACCACCCCGGTCGACCCCGCGGCCGTCCCGGCCGCCGCCACCCCGACGGCCGACCCGGCCCAGATCCCGGCCACCCCGGCCACCGACGAGGCCGGGAGGGCCTTCGCATGATCCTGCTGCTGTCGACGTCCGACACCGACCTGCTCAGTGCCCGTGCCTCCGAGGGCCCGGTGCGCTACCGGCTCGGCAACCCGGCCCGGCTCACTCCCGAGGACCTGCCCGCGCTGCTGGAGGGCACCGAGCTCGTCGTGGTCCGCCTGCTCGGCGGGCGCCGCGCCTGGCAGGAGGGCCTGGACACGCTGCTGGCCGGCCCCCGCCCGGTGGTGGTGCTGACCGGTGAGCAGGCCCCCGACGCCCAGCTGATGGAGCTGTCCACCGTCCCGGCCGGCATCGCCGCCGAGGCGCACGCCTACCTGGCCCACGGCGGGGCGGCCAACCTGGCCGAACTGGGCGCCTTCCTCTCCGACACCGTGCTGCTGACCGGCCACGGCTTCGCCCCGCCCGCCTCCGCCCCGGCCTGGGGCCCGCTGGAGCGCGAAGCCCGTACGACCGACGGCCCGGTCGTCGCGGTGCTCTACTACCGCGCCCACCACATGAGCGGCAACACCGCCTTCGTGGAGACCCTCTGCCGGGCCGTCGAGGACCAGGGCGCCCGGGCCAGGGCCTACTACTGCGCCTCGCTGCGCGGCGCCGAGCCCGAGCTGCTGGCCGCGCTCGGCGAGGCCGACGCGATCGTCACCACCGTGCTCGCCGCCGGCGGCACCCGCCCGGCCGACGCCCAGGCCGGCGGGGACGAGGAGGCCTGGGACGCGGGCGCGCTGGCCGCGCTCGACCGCCCGATCCTCCAGGCGCTCTGCCTCACCTGGTCGCGCGCCCAGTGGGAGGGCAGCGACGACGGCCTGTCCCCGCTGGACACCGCCACCCAGATCGCGGTGCCGGAGTTCGACGGCCGCCTGATCACCGTCCCGTTCTCCTTCAAGGAGCTGGACGAGGACGGCCTCACCGTCTACGCCGCCGACCCGGAGCGCGCCGCCCGCGTCGCCGGCACCGCCGTCAAGCACGCCAGGCTGCGGCACGTCCCGGCCGCCGAGCGCCGGCTCGCCCTGGTGCTGTCCGCGTACCCGACCAAGCACGCCCGGGTCGGCAACGCCGTCGGCCTGGACACCCCGGCCAGCGCGGTGCGCCTGCTGGAGCGGCTGCGCGCCGAGGGCATGGACCTCGGCGACGACCTCCCCGCGTTCGACGCCGCCGAGGGCGGCCACGAGGGCGACGAGCTGATCCACGCCCTGATCGCGGCCGGCGGCTACGACCAGGACTGGCTCACCGAGGACCAGCTGGCCCGCAACCCCGTGCGCATCCCCGCCGCCGACTACCGCCGCTGGTACGCCACCCTGCCGCAGGCCCTGCGGGAGCAGGTCGAGGAGCACTGGGGCCCGGCCCCCGGCGAGCTGTACGTCGACCGCTCGCAGAACCCCGACGGCGACATCGTGCTGGCCGCGATCCGCTCCGGGAACCTGCTCGTGCTGATCCAGCCGCCGCGCGGCTTCGGAGAGAACCCGGTCGCGATCTACCACGACCCCGACCTCCCGCCGAGCCACCACTACCTGGCCGCCTACCGCTGGATCGAGGCCGCGCAGGAGGACGGCGGCTTCGGCGCCCACGCGGTGATCCACCTCGGCAAGCACGGCAACCTGGAGTGGCTGCCCGGCAAGACCGCCGCGCTGTCCGCCGAGTGCGGCCCGGACGCCGTCCTCGGCGACCTTCCGCTGGTCTACCCCTTCCTGGTCAACGACCCGGGCGAGGGCACCCAGGCCAAGCGCCGCGCCCACGCCACGCTCGTCGACCACCTCGTCCCGCCGATGGCCCGCGCCGACTCCTACGGCGACATCGCGCGCCTGGAGCAGCTGCTGGACGAGCACTCCAACATCGCCGCGATGGACCCGGCCAAGCTGCCGGCCATCCGCGCCCAGATCTGGACCCTGATCCAGGCCGCCAAGCTCGACCACGACCTCGGCCTGGCGGAGCGCCCCGAGGACGACGGCTTCGACGACTTCCTGCTGCACGTCGACGGCTGGCTCTGCGAGGTCAAGGACGCCCAGATCCGCGACGGTCTGCACGTCCTCGGCCAGGCGCCGGCCGGCACCGACCGGGTCAACATCGTGCTCGCCATCCTGCGGGCCCGGCAGATCTGGGGCGGCGTCAGCGCCCTGCCCGGCCTGCGCGAGGCGCTCGGCCTGGACGAGGCGGCACCGACCCTGGGCGCCACCGACGCGGCCGAGGCCGAGGCCCGCGCCCTGGTCGAGGCGATGGAGGCCGAGGACTGGGCGCCCGCGGCGGTCGAGAAGGTCACGGCCGGGCTGCCGGAGGCCGTCCGGGGCGCCGTCCGCGAGGTGCTGGACTTCGCCGCCACCCAGGTGGTGCCGCGGCTGGCCGCCACCACCGACGAACTGGACGCCGTGCTGCACGCGCTCCAGGGCGGCTTCGTCCCGGCCGGCCCGTCCGGTTCGCCGCTGCGCGGCCTGGTCAACGTGCTGCCGACCGGCCGCAACTTCTACTCCGTCGACCCGAAGGCCGTCCCCAGCAAGCTCGCCTGGGAGACCGGCCAGGCACTCGCCGCCTCGCTGGTCGAGCGCTACCGTTCGGACAACGACGGCGCCTACCCGCCCTCGGTCGGGCTCTCGCTCTGGGGCACCAGCGCGATGCGCACCGCCGGCGACGACATCGCCGAGGCCTTCGCCCTGCTGGGCGTCCGCCCGGTCTGGGACGACGCCTCGCGCCGGGTCACCGGCCTGGAGCCGATCCCCCTGGACGAGCTGGGCCGCCCGCGCATCGACGTCACGCTGCGCATCTCCGGCTTCTTCCGGGACGCCTTCCCGCACGTCGTCGCCCTGCTGGACGACGCGGTGCGCCTGGCCGCCGCCCAGGAGGAGGCCCCGGAGTCGAACCACGTGCGCGCCCACGTCCAGGCCGACCTCGCCGTGCACGGCGACGAGCGCAAGGCCACCGTCCGCGTCTTCGGCTCCCGCCCGGGCACCTACGGGGCGGGCCTGCTCCAGCTGATCGACAGCCGGGACTGGCGCACCGACGCCGACCTGGCCGAGGTGTACACGGTCTGGGGCGGCTACGCCTACGGCCGCGGGCTGGACGGTCGCCCGGCGCGCGAGGAGATGGAGACCGCGTACAAGCGGATCACCGTCGCCGCCAAGAACACCGACACCCGCGAGCACGACATCGCGGACTCGGACGACTACTTCCAGTACCACGGCGGCATGGTGGCCACCGTGCGCGCCCTCACCGGCAAGGCGCCGACCGCCTACATCGGCGACTCGACCCGCCCGGAGACGGTCCGCACCCGCACCCTGACCGAGGAGGCCGCCCGGGTCTTCCGCGCCCGGGTGGTCAACCCGCGCTGGATCGAGGCGATGCGCCGCCACGGCTACAAGGGCGCCTTCGAGATGGCCGCGACCGTGGACTACCTGTTCGGCTACGACGCCACCACGGGCGTGGTCGCGGACTGGATGTACGAGAAGCTGACCCAGGAGTACGTCCTCGACCCGGTCAACCGGGAGTTCCTCGCGGGCGCCAACCCGTGGGCGCTGCACGGGATCAGCGAGCGGCTGCTGGAGGCGGCGAGCCGCGGGCTGTGGGAGCAGCCGGACCCGGAGCTGATCGAGCAGTTGCAGGCCGCGTTCCTGGAGACCGAGGGGGACCTGGAGGGCGGCGAGGAGTGAGGCCGCGCGGCGGCTGAGGCCCCTGCGAGGGGGAGGCCGCGCTCGGAGTGAGGCCGCGCTCGGGTTGGTCCCGGGTGGAGTGGGCCGGGGTCCTTGGAGCCCGGCCCACTCCGGAGGTGCCGGTGGGCCGGATCGCCAGTTCGATCCGGTCCACTGGTGCCGTCCGGTCCACTGCTTCCAAAGGTCGTGTCGTCTTCACCCGTTCGGCCGATGGGCGTACTGGTGGTGCACGCCCTTCCGGCGGACAATACGGGTCATGCCGCGTCGCTCCGCCCCCACCAGCCCGCCCCTGAGCACGCCCGCCGCCGCGGAACGGGAGCCCCGCGCGCCGCACCGGTACCGCGCGCGGATCGGCGCGCTGGCGGCCGGGGCGGTACCGGTGCTCGCCTTCCCCGCGCCCGGGCAGGCCTGGCTGGCCTGGATCGCGCTCGTCCCCGGACTGCTGCTGATGCAGCGGGCGCCGTCGGGCCGGGAGGCCGCGGTGCGCGGCTGGTGGTTCGGCGCGGGGTTCATCCTGACCGCGATGTACTGGCTGATCCCGTCCGTCGGGCCGGGCCTGCCGGTCATCGCGGTGCTGTTCGGGGCGCTGCAGGGCGCCGTCGGGTACACCGTGCACCGGCTGCTGCACCCCCGGCTGACCGCCCGTCGGGCCCTGCTCGCGCTGCTGCTCGTACCGGCCGTCTGGGTGACGACCGAGTACGCGCGGTCCTGGCCCGCGCTCGGCGGGCCGTGGGCGCTGCTCGGCGCCACCCAGTGGCAGCACCCGGCGATCCTCGCACTGGCCTCGGCCGGCGGGATCTGGCTGGTCAGCGCGACGGTGGCGACGGTCAACACCGGGGTGCTGATCGCCCTGACGGCGGTGCACTGGCGGCCGCGGGCCGTCGCCGCCGGGACCGTCGCGCTGGTGCTGGCCTCCGGCCCGCTGCTGTTCGCGCTGCGCGAGGCACCCGCCCGCGACGGGGCGGTGACCGTGGCCCTGGTCCAGCCCGGCATCGTGGAGGACCCGCAGGCCCGGTTCGAGGCGAGCTCGCGGATCACGGCAGGCCTGGTCGGGCAGCCGGTGGACCTGGTCGTGTGGGGCGAGAGCAGCAGCACCGCCGACCTCGACCGCGACCCGGCCGCGCTGGACACCCTGCGTCGGCTCGCCGCGACCACCGGCGCCGAACTCGTCGCCGGGGAGGACGCGCGCAAGGCCGACGGGCGGATCTCGAAGGACTCGGTACTGGTCTCGCCCGCCGGCGTGGTGGACCGCTACCGCAAGATCCGGCTGGTGCCGTTCGGCGAGTACATCCCGCTGCGGCCGGTGCTGGGCTGGATCGCGGGGGTCAGCCGGGCCGCGGGCGAGAACCGCGCCCCCGGCACGTCCTTCCACGTCCTGCCGGCCACCGACCGGGCGGGCGGCGCGCTGCCGGTCGGGGCGCTGATCTGCTTCGAGTCGGCCTTCCCCGACATGGCCCGCACGGCCGCCCGGGACGGCGCCAGGGTGCTCGTCTACCAGTCCTCGACCTCGACCTTCCAGCGCACCTGGGCGCCCGAGCAGCACGTCTCGCTGGCGGCGATCCGGGCCGCCGAGACCGGCCGGCCGGCCGTGCAGGCCTCGCTGACCGGGGTCTCTGCCGCCTTCGACGCCCAGGGCCGGGAGCTCGGCCGGCTCGGCACCGACGCCACCGGCGCGCTGACCGTCCGGCTCCCGCTCACCGAGCCCGGGACGCTGACCTGGTACGACCGGATCGGCGACGTGGTGCCGCTGGGGGCGCTGCTGGTCACGGCGGGGGCGGCGGCGGTGGCCGTGACCGGGTGGCGCCGCTCGCGCGCCCTCCGGCGGGCCGGTCAGCCCTCGGCGCCGGCGGTGTAGACGCCGAACGCGGCGCCCTGGGGGTCGCGCAGCACGGCGATCCGCCGGCCGCCCGGCACACCGGTGGCGGGCATCGGCACGTCCCCGCCGAGCGCCGCCGCCCGGCCGACGGTGTTGTCGACGTCGGCGACCGCGAAGTACGGCAGCCAGTGCGGCCCCACCTGGGGCGGGAAGCGGTCGTCCATCGTCAGCATGCCGCCGAAGTCCTGACCGTCCAGACCCCACTGGGGGTAGTGCTCGGACGGGGCGACGGACCAGCCGAACACCGCCGGGTAGAAGTCGAGCGCGCCGGACGGGTCGCGGGTGAGCAGTTCCACCCAGCCGAGCGAGCCGGGCGCGTCGAACACTCCGGCGCCCTTGAAGGCCCGGCCCTGCCAGAGGATGAACACCGCGCCGGACGGGTCGGCGGCCACCGAGAAACGGCCGAAGTCGAAGACGTCGGTGGGGTCCTTCCGGATCTGCCCACCGGACTCCTTGATCCTCACGGCGGTCGCGTCGGCGTCGGCCACCGCGATGCAGACCGTCCAGGCGATCGGCTGCTGCGGGGCGTAGCGCGGGGTGATGGCGGCGGCCGGGGCGCCCCCGACCAGCATCTGGGTGTAGTCCTCGTCCCCGGGGCGGGCCGTGTCGTCCGCCTGCCAGCCGAAGAGCTCGGTGTAGAAGGCCCGGGCGGCGGCCGGATCCGAGGTGCCCAGCTCGGTCCAGCAGGGGGCGTTGGTGGTCACGGAGGTCTGCTTCATGGCGTCTGTCCTCGCAGCTTGCTCGGGAACTCCCGGGTGTTCGGCGCCTCGGCCCCCGCACCTCCTGCCCCAGCATGCGGGGCGGGGGCGGCGCTTGGCGGGCGGTGGTGGGCCGAACGGGGGGGTGGTCGGAGGGCGGGCGGGGGCAGACGGAGGCGGGGCAGGCGGGGAGCGGGCGGACGGATCACAGAGAACAGATCACAGAAGACAGAAAACAGATGACAGCTGACAGATTTCGAAATCTGTCAGCTGTCATCTGTCATTCGTCAGCTCTGCGTGGCACGCACGGCCCGCGCCACCGGGATCCACAGCTCCGCCTCGGCCTCCGCCGTCCCCGGGACGAACCGGGTCCGGAGGATCTCCGGGCCCGGCCTGGCCTCGTACGGGTTGGACGGGAACCACTGGCTCGCCACGTCCCCCCACATCTCCTGCAGGGCCTGCGGGAACGGCCCGGTGTTGGTGAACACCGCCCAGGTGCCGGCCGGGACGTCGAGCACGTCCAGGTCCGCCGGGACGGCGCCCCCGTCGCGCGCCACCACCCCGTGCCAGTAGTCGAGTTCGGACCCCTCCTCGCGGTTCGGCGAGAAGTCGTCGCTCACCGACAGGATCCCCTCCGGGTCGTTCCCGGACAGGGCCGCGATCCGCTCGACCGTCTCCTTGCCGAGCCCCTTGACGAACTCGGCGATACCCGGGTTGATCCCGAGGTAGATCAGCGTGACCCGGGCCTTCCTGCCGACGATCCTGAACTCCGGCTTCTCGATGATCCGGTATTCCATGCTGCTGCTTCCTTCCACGACGAGTCGGAAGGACATCCGGGGCTGCGAGACGAGCACCGCACCGTCGCGCCGGGCCTCGCCCGGCCCGACGCCGTGCATGGCCCGGAACGCCCGGGCGAAAGCCTCCCCCGAGGAGTACCCGTACCGGACCGCGACGTCGAGCAACGTCCGCTCACCGTCCAGGACTTCGGCCCCCGCGACGGTGAGCCGCCGACGCCGGACGTACTCCGACAGCGGCATCCCGGCAAGCATCGAGAACAGCCGCCGGAAGTGGTACTCCGACGTCATCGCGATCCGCGCCAGCTCGGCCACGTCGACCTCGCGGTCCAGATCCCGTTCGATCCGGTCCATCGCCCGGTTCAGATGCTCCAGCACGCCAACCCCGTCCTTCCTTTGATGATCTCCACCGTAGGAAGGAGCCACTCTTCCGTACCCGACAATCGGTGCCCGCTCCGGTGGGGTACCGATCGCCGGGTTCCGGCTCGGCAGCTCGGCAGCTCGACGGTTCAGCGGCTCAGATCAGGCCCTGGGCCAGCATCGCGTCGGCGACCAGCTCGAAGCCGGCGATGTTCGCGCCGACCACGTAGTTGCCCGGGTGGCCGTAGCGCTCGGCGGTGGTGAAGCAGGAGTCGTGGATGTGCTTCATGATCCCGGCCAGCCGCTCCTCGGTGTGCTCGAAGGTCCAGGAGTCGCGCGAGGCGTTCTGCTGCATCTCCAGGGCGCTGGTCGCGACGCCGCCCGCGTTCGCCGCCTTGCCCGGACCGAAGGCCACTCCGGCCTCCTGGAACACCCGCACCGCCTCGGGGGTGGTGGGCATGTTCGCGCCCTCGGCGACGGCCAGCACGCCGTTACGCACCAGGGCCAGCGCGTCGGCCTCGGTCAGCTCGTTCTGGGTGGCGCAGGGCAGCGCGACGTCGCAGGGCACGCTCCACACGCCCGGGCCCTCGACGAACCGGACGTGGCTGCCGCGCAGCCGGGCGTAGTCGGAGACCCGGCCGCGCCGCACCTCCTTGACCTCCTTGAGCAGGTCGAGGTCGATGCCCTTCTCGTCCACCACGTAGCCGGAGGAGTCGGAGCAGGTGAGCACGGTCGCGCCGAGCTGCTGCGCCTTCTCGATCGCGTAGACCGCCACGTTGCCGGACCCGGAGACGACCACCCGGCGGCCGTCCAGGCTCTCGCCGCGGCTGTGCAGCATTTCGGAGGTGAACATGACGCAGCCGTAGCCGGTGGCCTCGGTGCGGACCTGGGCGCCGCCCCAGCCGAGCCCCTTTCCGGTCAGGACACCGCTCTCGTACCGGTTGGTGATCCGCTTGTACTGACCGAAGAGGTAGCCGATCTCCCGGCCGCCGACGCCGATGTCCCCGGCCGGCACGTCCGTGTACTCGCCGAGGTGGCGGTACAGCTCGGTCATGAAGGACTGGCAGAACCGCATGATCTCGGCGTTCGACCGGCCCTTGGGGTCGAAGTCGGAGCCGCCCTTGCCGCCGCCGATGGGCAGACCGGTGAGCGCGTTCTTGAAGATCTGCTCGAAGCCGAGGAACTTGACGATCCCGAGGTTCACGGAGGGGTGGAAGCGGAGCCCGCCCTTGTACGGGCCGAGCGCGCTGCTGAACTCGACCCGGAAGCCGCGGTTGACGTGGACGTCGCCGGAGTCGTCCGTCCACGGCACCCGGAACATCAGCTGACGCTCGGGCTCGCAGATCCGCTCGATGATCCGGGCGTCGAGGAGTTCGGGCCGGTGGGCGAGCACCGGCGCCAGGGTCTCCAGCACCTCGTGGACGGCCTGGTGGAACTCGTCCTCGCCCCGGTTGCGGCGGACCACGTCGGCGTAGAGCGCCTCGATCGCGCGCTGTTCGGCGTCGAAGGAGGAGGCGGAGGAGCGGGGGGTGGCGGGGGTCGTCGGCATCTGATCAGGACCCTTCCGTGTCGTCGATGGGCGTGCGCAGTGTCCCGGCGGGCCTGAGGGACGTGCCCAGGAAACGCGGCCAGTGTCGCAGTGTCCACACGGCGGGTCCTGAAGCATCCACATGCTGGAAACCGACGGCCGACGGATGACAGGCGACAGATGGCCACTGACGGATGACAGCTGACAGATTTCGAAATCTGTCAGCTGTCATCCGTCATCCGTTCGCCGTCACCCGTCGGCCGGGCTTCGCGGCCATCGCCATCCGTCAGCCGCGCCGCCCCGCGCTTCCCCGGACCGTCCGCAGCCCGCCGTACGCCGCCAGCGGCAGCGCCACCAGCAGTGCGGCCCAGAAGGCCCCGTGCCCCCACAGCCCCGCGACCGCCCGGAACAGCCCCTCGAACACCGGGATCCGCAGCGCCTCGACCGGGCCCAGCGGCCCCGGCCAGGCGCCCAGGAACAGGGTGGCCGGGACCCAGACCGCGAACAGCCCCCGGGCGGTCGCCGGCGTCCCGAGGGTGCTCACCAGCGACACCACCGCCAGCAGCAGGACGAACCCGGCCTGGTAGGCCGCGCCGGTCTGCCCGGTCCCCCAGGAGTCGGGCGTGCCGTGCACCCCGGTGGCCGCCAGCCGGACCTCGACCGCGGCCCACAGCAGCAGCACCAGCACCGCCGTCGTGCCGAGCGCGAACCGCACCCGGTCCCGCGTACCCGCGCCGCCCGGCCGCCACCGCCCGGACGGCCCGCTCCGCACCCGTTCCGCGGCCGCGTCCCGCCCGGCGGCGGCGTCCCCGGACGACCGCGCCGCGCTCCGCGCGTCCAGCCGCCGCCAGGCCTCCCGGACCTGCCGGCGGGCCTCCTGGGCGGGCTTCAGCAGCCGGTTGGAGGCCCGCTCGATCAGGACGAGCGAGACCACCACCGCCACCACCGCCGCGATGCCGGCCCAGCTCCCCATGCCGCCCTCGAACACGACCACCCGGTCGGCCACCGCCTGGGGCGTCTCCAGCGCCGTCATCGGCGGACCGAGCCGCAGGTAGCCGATGGCGAGGGCCCCGGCCCCGGTCAACAGCGCCGTGCCGATGCCCAGCCGGGCGGGGAAGAAGGCGATCACGGCGGCCGCGACGAGCCCCGCGCCGAGCTGTCCGACCACCTGCCGGGCCGCGTGGTCGCCGGCCGTCCGCAGCGGGCCGCCGAAGGCGCCGGCGGGCGAGAGGTCGAGCTTCTGCCCCGCCTCGACCGGATGCCGGATCACCGCCCCCGCCCACAGCAGCAGCCCGAAGGCGAGGAGCAGCAGGACGACCGCACCGGCCCGGCGCGGCAGCGCGGTGCGGGCATGCGGCCACCAGGCCGTCAGCCGGCCCCGCCAGTCCACCGGCGGCCGGCGGCGCCGGTTGCGCCAGAGCCGGGTCAGCGGCCCTTCCCGTCGCACCCCGGCCTCGGCCCTGGTACCGGCTCCGGTCTCCGGCTCGGGCCGTTCGGGCCGGCCCCGGCCGCGCCGCCGCAGCGCCTCCGCCGCGACCAGCGCCGCCCGGCCGGCCGGCTGCTCCGGGTCGGCGGCCACCGCCCGGCGCCGCAGCGCGGACCAGCGGCGCCGCACCACGTCCCGGGGGGTGGCCGCCGCCGGGTCGGGCGCCGGCCTACGGGCCGCCGCCCGTACGGCGGTGCGGGCACCCGCCCCGGCGGCCAGCGCGCCGTCCACCACGGTGGCGGCCACCACGGCCGCGAGCTCCGACACCCGCTCGGGCAGCGGCAGCCGGTGCAGCGCGGCGGGCAGCGGTGAGAGCCGGCCGAGCAGCCGTACGCGTTCCTCGGGACGGATGCTCAGCCAGACCGCCTGCCGGTGCGCCTCCTCGCGCTCCTCCGGGCTGAGCCCGTCGCCGCCGCGCCGGCCGCCGCCGACGGTCCGGGCCAGCCGGTCCACCTCGGCCAGCACCTCCGGCAGTCCGGCCACCGCGAGCAGCCGCGAGCAGTGCTCGCCCGCGCACTCGGGGTGGAAGCAGTCGTAGCGGGCGACCACGACCGGTGCCCCGCCCCGGACCAGTTCGTCGATGAGCTCGGCGCCGTCCGGTTCGGTGACGACGCGCTCCAGGCCGGTGGTGTCGATCCGTCGGTCGCGGTAGTGCGGGACGGCTCCCGGCGCGAAGGCGGCCCCGAGGGCGAGCACCGCGACCGCTGCCACGGCCTCGCGCCGGGAGCCGGGCGCCCGGGCCACGTCGGTGAGGTGGTGCAGGTCGAAGACGGTGTCCTCGACCTCGTCCCGCAGCCAGTCGCGGACCCGCTCCGCTCCCCCGGTGGAGAGCCAACGGGCCGCCGCGCCGGAGTTCTTGAGCAGCGCCTCGGTGAGCCGGACCGGGTCGGTGAACGGGTTGCCGAGGAAGGTGACCGGTCGGTGTGCCCGGGGCTGTGCCTGCGGCCGGCGGCGGACCACCTCGGGGGTGCCGCCGGCCAGCCAGCTGCGGACCTGCGGCGCGGTCCAGCGATCCTCCGGCTTCTTCGTGAACAGCCCCTGGAGGAGGAGCAGTTGACGGGGGTCACGGACGGCTCCGAGGTCGACCTCCTCGCCCATGACCAGTTCCAGCTCCAGCTCCTGGTCGTCCGGGCGCTCGCCGTCCGCGCCGACGAAGCGGGGGCGGCCGACGAACAGCTCGTACAGCACGTTGCCGAGCCCCCACCAGGGCCCGGCCTGGTGGTTCTTGCCCGCCAGTTGTTCGGGGGCCATGTAGGCGACGGTGACCATCATCGCGGAGGTGAACCGGCGGCTGTCGGTGAGCCGGTCCACGCCGCCGAAGTCCGCGATCACGAACTCCCCGGAGCCGCTGCCGGGGCGCACCAGGATGTTGGCGGGCTTGAAGTCCAGCGGGTTGCGCCTGATCCGCTGCTGCCAGAAGTCGAGGAGGGCGACCAGCTCGTAGACGATCTGCTCGGTGGCCCGGCGGTCGCCGTGCCCGCCCGCCCGCCACAGCCCGGCGACGTGCGCGGCGAGGGTGACCGGCAGGTACTCCATGGCCACCCAGTCGACCTGGGCGCCGTGGTGGCGGACCCGGCCGAAGTCGATCAGGTGCGGGACGTGCCGGCGGAAGCCGTCGTTGCGCAGGTGGGCGAGCAGGTCGTGGTCCATCGGCTGGCCGGCGACGGCCACCTTGACGGCCGCGTCGCCGCCGCCGTCGGTGCGCCGGACGTACCAGACGGTACCCTCCGAACCCGCCCCGGCCCGGCCGAGCGGGACGAACCGACTCCGCAGGGCGTCCGGGAAGGCCCCCTCGAACGGGTCGTCGGTGTCGGCACCGCCACCGAAGCCCCCGGGATCGGCTCCGGTGCCGTTCCGGTCACCGTCGGAGCCACTGCCGGGGCCGCCGCCAGGGCGTCCGGCCGGGGCCGGGCCGCCGGGCCCGACGCCGTCCTGCCAGGAGGGCGGGCCGGCCGCCGCGCCCGACCGGGGTCGGACGACCTCGGTCACCGCCTCGGAGTCGACGCCTTCCGTACGGCCCGCACGGCCAGGGCGCCCCTGGTGGCCGGGGTTCCCCGGTCGGCCCGGCCGCGCCTCCGTCAGAGCGTGCGGGTCGAACCGCGGCTCGGCATCCGGCTTGCGGCGGGTGGCCGCCTCCGGGTCGAAGCGCGGTGCGGCGCCGGATATCCGGCGGGTCGCGGCCTCCGGGTCGAACCGCGGCGGGGCGGCGGGCACCCGGCGGGTCGCGGCCTGCGGGTCCGTCCGGGGCGGCGGGGCCGCCGCGCCCAGCCGGGAGGACCGGTCCGGGGCGGCTCCGGAGGCGCGCCAGCGGCCCCGCGACCACCGCTCCACCCGGCTCCGCGGCGGATTCCCCGGCTCGGCTCCGGCGGCCGACCGGGGCCTCGGCCCGCGCCGATCGCCCTCGGCCGGATCCGCGTCCTCCGTCGTGCCCATGCGACGCTCCCATTCCGCGCAGCCCGGACCGGTGCGCGGGCGTGGTCATGGGTGCGCCGGTGCCGGGGTGAATCGTGACGCGTCATCATCCCGCACGGCGGGCAGGGGTGTCGGGCGCTTTTCCGGATCAGGACCGACCCATCGCAGGACCGATACGCGAACGCGACCGGCGGCCGGGAACCGGGGACCGCCGGCGCAGGCGCCGAAGCCGAAGCCGTACCGACACCGGCACCGGCACCGGCACCGGCACCGGCACCGAGACCGTACCGACGCCGACGCCGTCCGTTCGGGCACGCGCCCGGGCCCGAACGGGGACGGCCCGCTCCCCCGGCTCCGAGGCCGCCCCAAGCGGCCCCAGGCGGCCCTCCGACGGCCCGCCCGCAGCCCGCAGTCTGCTCTCGGCCGGCTCTCAGTCGACCCTCGACCGGCCGTCGACCGGGCGCCCCATCGGCTCGTCCACGATCCGCCGGGCGATCTCACCGGGCCGCACCGGCCGTCCGAAGTGCCAGCCCTGCGCCCAGTCGCAGCCCATGGTCCGCAGCCGCTCCGCGTCCCGGAGGGTCTCCACGCCCTCGGCGGTGACGTTCAGCCCGAGCGCGTGCGCCATCGACACCAGCCCGCTGACGATCCGCCAACCGGTGGACTCGTCCTTCCCCGGTTCGTGCAGGTCACCGACGAAGGAGCCGGCGATCTTCAGCCCGGAGACCGGCAGGTCGCGCAGGTAGGCGAGGTTGGACCAGCCGGTGCCGAAGTCGTCCACGGCCAGCGACACCCCGAGGTCGACCAGCCCGTGCAGGGTGCGCAGCGCCTCGTCCTCCGGCCCGACCACGGTCGACTCGGTGATCTCCAGCTGCAGCCGGGCCGGGTCCAGCCCGGTGCTGTCCAGGATCCGGCCGAGGTCGGTGACCAGGGCGGCGCTGCGGGCCTGCCGGACCGCCAGGTTGACGTTGAGCTGCGGGGCGGCGTCGCCGTACCGCTTGATCCAGTCCGCGGCCTGGCCGCAGGCCTGCTCCAGCACCCAGCGGCCGAGCGGCATGATCAGCCCGGTCTCCTCGGCGGTGGTGACGAACTCGTCCGGGCCGAGCACGCCGAGCTGCGGGTGGCGCCAGCGCACCAGCGCCTCCACGGCGGCCAGCCGACCGTCGGCGAGGCGGTAGAGCGGCTGGTAGTCGATGAAGAACTCGCCGCGGTCGAGGGCCGCGGGCATCCGCACGGACACCGCGTAGCGGCTGACCGCCCGGGCGTTCTCCTTGGGGTCGAACAGCGTCCACCGGCCGCGACCGGCCTCTTTGGCGCGGTACAGCGTGAGGTCGGCGGCCCGGACAGCGGCGCCCGGGGTGGTGGTGGACACCCGGCGCTCCAGCACGCCGACGCTGGCGCCGACGGCGAGCTTGTGGTCCCCGATCAGCACCGGCCCGGCCAGCGCCTTGAGGACGGTCTTCGCGGCGGCCACCGCCTCCTGCTCGCCCCGGCACTTCTCCAGCAGGACGACGAACTCGTCGCCGCCGAGCCGGGCCACCAGGTGGCCGAGCGGGCTGAGGGCGGCCTTCAGCCGGGCGGCGACGGCGGCCAGCAACTGGTCGCCCATGTCGTGGCCGAGGCTGTCGTTGACCACCTTGAAGCCGTCGAGGTCGACGTAGCAGAGGCCGAAGCGGGCACCGGGCTCGGGCTCCTCGAACAGCTTCTCCAGCCGCTCGAAGAAGGCCGCGCGGTTGGGCAGGCCGGTGAGGGGATCGTGGGTGGCCTGGTGGCGCAGCCGCTCCTGGAGGCGGTAGCGGTCGGTGACGTCCTCCAGCATCGCGACCTGGTACTGCGGGACACCGTCGTCGTCGCGGATCAGCGAGACGGTCAGGTGGGTCCAGATGATCTCGCCGTCCTGCCGGTAGTACGGCTTGTCGAACTGGAAGTAGTCCCGCTTGCCGCTGATCAGCTCCTCGTAGGCCTCCCACACGCCCGGGGTGTCCTCCGGGTGCACGAGGTCGCCGACCCGGCGGCCGATCATGTCCTCCGGGCCCGCGCCGAACAGCTCCTGGAGGGCCTTGTTGACCGCCAGGATGTTGCCGTCGGTGTCTCCGATGCCGATGCCGATCGCGGCGCTCTCGAACAGGGCCCGGAACCGGGCCTCGGACGCGCGCAGCGCCCGCTCGGCCTCCTTGCGGGCGGAGTCGGCGGCGGTGCGGATCGCCTCCTGCTCGGTCAGCGTGCGCTCGCGCAGGGCGGCCGCCCAGCCGGCCGCGAAGGCGCCGGTCAGGGCCGGGCCGCGGTCGTCGTGGACGGGCTGCGCCTGGAGCAGCTCGACCGCCCGGGCCAGCAGCACCGGGTCGGTGAAGTGCGCGTCGACCAGTTCGGCGCCGGCCTGCGCGGCCAGCCGCGGCTCGAACGGATCGTCCTCCTGGGCGCGGTGCAGCAGCGCCGCGGTGCGCGCGACCAGCCGGCCGAGCAGCCCGGGGTGGACGGCGATGCCGTGGTCGGCGGAGAGCAGCCGGGACCAGTCCTCGTGGAACCGCTCCGCGTTGCCGCGCACCGGGGTGGTACTCATCTGCTGAACCTGGTTCCTCTGGTGTGCGCGCCGGCTCCGGCGGGCCCGGTCAGCCCGGCAGGCGCGACAGGCCCGACGGCGGCCGCCGCGCGGGGCGTACGGCCGTCGGTGCCTCGTCCGTCGCGTCCGCTCAAGGGCGGATCCCGACGCCCGCGACCCCGGCTATCCGCTCGGGGTGCTCGCCGACCGTACCCGGCTGGTCCGGGCGCCACAGCGGCAGGTGGACCACGCCCGGCTCGACCAGCTCGAAGCCGGAGAACATCGCGGTGATCTGCTCGTGGGTGCGCATGGTCAGCGGGGTCGGCGTCCGCTGGTAGAGCTTCTGGTGGTCCTCCGCCTGGTCCGGGCGGCTCTCCAGGGCGGCGTGCGAGAGCACCAGCGCACTGCCGGGCGGGAGGGCGTCGCGGATCACCCCGATCAGCTTCCACGGGTCCTCGTCGTCGCTGACGAAGTGGGCGACGGCGACCAGCAGCACCGCCACGGGCTCGCCGGCCGCCAGCAGTTCGACGACCTCGGGGCGGGCCAGCAGGTCGGCGACGTCGCGCAGGTCGGCCTGGGCGACGGCGCTGGCGGGGTCGTCCTCCAGCAGCAGGCGGCTGTGCGCGACGGCGACGGGGTCGCGGTCCACGTAGACGACCTTCGTCTCGGGGCGGATCGCGCGGGCGATCTCGTGCACCGCTCCGAAGGTCGGGATGCCGGAGCCGATGTCCAGGAAGCGGGTGATGCCCCGCTCGGCGAGGAAGGTCACGGCGCGGCGCAGGAAGGCCCGGTTGGAGCGCATGATCTGCGGCAGCTCCGGCCACATGGCGATCGCCTTGCGCGCCATCTCCCGGTCGACCTCGAAGTTGTGCGAGCCCCCGAGGTAGTAGTCGTAGACCCGCGCGGCGTTCGGTTTGTCCAGGTCCGTACCCTCCGGTACCCAGCTCGGTCGCCGCATGCCTGTGACTCCTTCACTCCGGTTCTGGGGTTGCAGCGCCTTGGGAGAGCTGCCGTGACTGATGAGACTACAAGCACAGAAGATCCTCCCCCGCACCCCGAACGGGTGCAAGCGGAGGGCACCCGTCACGGTGGGCGGAGACCATCGGAACCCATCCCTCCGGTTCGACGCCCGCTACGGCGGCCAACTCGGGAACGGTCCAACGGCGTTAGCCCCCTGGGGCCGGTCTCGCCGGACTAGGGTGGGGCCGTGGACCCCAATCACTACCGGTTCCGGGGCGTCTGGCGGTTCCCCGCTCCGGCGTCCGCCGTGTACGCGGTGCTGGAGGACGTGCGGAGCTATCCGCTGTGGTGGCCGGAGATCCGCGAGGTCCGCCCGACCGGCGAGGACTCCGGGGACGTGGTGGTGCGCGCACTGCTGCCGTACCGGCTGGTGATCGGCCTGGTGGCGAGCCGGCGCGACCCGGCGGCCGGGGTGCTGGAGGTGGCCATGCGGGGTGACCTGACCGGGTGGTCGCGGTTCACGGTGACGCCGGACGCGGCAGGCCCGCCCGCCGCCGCATGCAGCCGGGTGCTGTTCGAGGAGGACACCCGGCCCGGCAAGCCCCTGCTGCGCCGTCTCGCCCTGCCCCTGCACCCGCTGTTCCGGGCCAACCACGCGGTGATGATGCACCGGGGGCGGCGGGGGCTCGCGGCGTACCTGGCGGGGCGGACGGCTGGCGACGGGGTGGCCGACGGCGGACGGGTGGCGGCGCACAGATGACGGACGACAGCTTTCAGCGAACAGATGACAGATTTCGAAATCTGTCACCTGTTCGCGACTCCCCCGACCTCGCCGCGGACCCCGGCCCCGCTCTCGATCCCGGCCCCGACCCCGACTTCGGCTTCGACTTCGGCTTCGACGCCCCCTTCGACCGCACCGGCACCGGCAGCAGCAAGTGGGCCCGGGCGGACGCCCCCGGGGTGATCCCGATGAGCCTCGCCGACATGGACCTGCCCGGCCCGCCCGCCGTCGCCGAGGCGCTGGAGCGACGCGCCCGCCACCGCGCGTACGGCTACACGGTGTGCGACCCGGCCGGCCGCGCGCTGGTGGCCGACTGGTACCGCACCCGGCACGGCGCCGCGGTGGACCCGGACTGGGTCCTCCTGCTGCCCTGCGGCCCGCGCACCGCGCTGCGCGTCCTGCTGGAGGCCGTACGGACGCGGGCCCCCGTCCTGTTCCCCACCCCCGACTGGGGCGGATTCGCCCAGCTCTGCCGCGCGGCCGGCCTCCCGTACCGCGAGCTGCCGCTCCGGCCGGGCCCGGACGGCTACCGGCTCCCTACCGGCCCGTTGCCCCGCCCCACCGGAGCCGTGCTGCTGAGCAACCCGCACAACCCCTCCGGCACGGTGTGGCCCACCGACTCGCTGCGGACCCTCGCCGCCTCGGCGGCCGAGAGCGGAGCCCTGCTGGTCTCGGACGAGGTGCACGGCGACCTCACCCACCCCGGCAGCGCCCATCCCGTCGCCGTCACCACCGCCGACCCGGCGCACCGGCCGCTCGTCGTCACCCTCAACTCCGTCGGCAAGACCTTCAACTGCTCCGGCATCCCCAGCAGTTTCGCGCTCGTGCCCGATCCCGGCCTGCGCGCCCGGTTCACGGAGGCGCTGGCCGGCTACGGCCTCTGGGAGGGCGGCCTGCTGGAGCAGACCGTGCAGCGGGCGGCGCTGCGCGAGGGCGGCCCCTGGCTGGACGCGCTGCTGACCCACCTGGCCGGCGCCCGCACCCGGCTGACCGACCGGCTCGGGCCCGCCGTCCGCTCCTCCCCGCGGGCCTCGTACCTGCTCTGGCTGGACGCCGTCGCGCTCGGCCTGCCGCCCGCCGACGCCCGCCGGGCGCTGCTGGCGCGCTGCGGCCTGGAGGCCTCCGACGGCGCCGAGTTCGGCCCCGGCGGCCGGGGCTCGCTGCGCCTGAACTACGCCCTGCCGGGGCCGGTCCTGGCGGCGGTGCTGGAGCGGCTCGAGCGCCTGTGACCCCGGCACATGCCCGGCGGGACGCGGCCCCGCGGCCCGGCCGCCCGTCGTCCGGAAACCCGTCCTCACCCGTTCGCCACAGGCCTGACCTGCGGGAACGAACGTTCACACGATTTTTGCGGAGCGCCCCCGCATGCTCCGTAGCAGACTGGGCAAAGTAGACCGGGCCGCAATCGTGATCCCGAGGATGGTGAGTCCGGTGATACCGGTATCCCGCACCACTCCGCCCGAACGGCAGAGCACGCCACCACCCCCGCCCGGGGTGACCCCGTTGACCGAATCGGGGGCGCGCAGCCATGTGTCGGGCGTCTGCTTCAAGATCGGACCGCCCCGTCTGGTGGGGGTGGAGGTCGAGTGGTTCGTCCATGACGACCGATGTCCCTCCCGGCCCGTACGGCCGGAACTGCTCCACGCCGCACTGGAGTCGCTGCCCCTCGGCGGCCCGGACGGCGCCTCGCTCCCCTCCGGTTCGCGCCTCACGCTCGAACCCGGCGGACAGGTCGAGCTCAGCTCCCCGCCCGCCACCGGCCTCCTGGCCTGCGTCGAGGACACCCGACGCGATCTGACCGCCCTGCGGGCCGCCTTCGCGGCGCAGGGCCTGCGCCTCACCGGCACCGGAACGGACCCCTTGGCCCGCCCCCGGCGGATGGTGCTGGACCACCCCCGCTACCTCGCGATGGAGCGCTTCTTCGACTCCGCGGGGCCCTGGGGCCGCATCATGATGACCGGCACCGCTTCGGTGCAGGTGTGCCTGGACGCCGGGGAGGCGGACGGCCCGCAGGCCGTCGAGCGCCGCTGGCGACTGGCCCACCGGCTGGGCCCGGTCCTGGTCGCCGCCTTCGCCAACTCCCCCACGTTGGACGGCCGTTCCACCGGCCATCGATCCACCCGGCAGGCCGTCTGGTCCCGGATGGATCCGACCCGAACGCTCGCCCCGGAGCCGGACCACGGCGACCCGCGGGAGGCCTGGGCGCAGTACGTGCTGGATGCCGAAGTGCTTTGCCTGCGAAGGCCCGAGGGCCTGCCCTGGACGGCACCGGCCGGCCTGACCTTCCGTGACTGGATCCGCGGCGCGGGCGAACGCCCGCCCACGCTCGACGACTTGGACTACCACCGCACCACCCTGTTCCCGCCCGTGCGCCCGCGCGGCCACCTGGAGCTGCGCATGATCGACGCCCAGCCCGGGGACGGCTGGGTGGTGGTCACCGCGCTGGTCACCGCGCTGCTGGACGACCCGAAGGCCGCCGACACCGCGCTGGCCGCCCTGGAGCCCCTGGAGTGCGCGGACGGACCGCGCCCACCGCGCAGCGAGGTGTGGCGCCGCGCCGCCACCCTGGCGATGGCCGACCCGGAGCTGCGCCGCGCCACCCTCACCTGCTTCGCCGCCGCCGACGCCGCGCTGGGCCGCCTGCCCGGTGCCGAGCGACTGCGCGTCGCCGTCGCCGAGTTCGCCGAACGCTACCCCGCGCGCGGCCGCTGCCCGGCCGACGACCAGCTGGACGCCCTGCGCTCCGGTGCCCGACGCACCCCCTCGGAGGAGGCGACACCATGACCGACGTCCGATCCCACGGCGGCACCGGGGCGGGCGGCGCGGACCGCACCGCGAACCGCACCACCGGTCCCGCCGCCGACAGCCCCACGACCGCCGGTCCCACCACCACCGGCCCCACCCGCGTCGACACGGACGCCGTCAGCACGGTCGCCGTCGACACGGACACCGTCAGCACGGACGCCGTCAGCACCGAGGCGCTGCGCGAGAGCATCGCCGCCGAACTGCTGGCCGCCCGCGCCCGCACCGCCGCGCTGACCGACTGCGTCGAGGACGGCGACCTCACCGCCCAGCACTCCCCGCTGATGTCCCCGCTGGTCTGGGACCTCGCGCACATCGGCAACCAGGAGGAACTCTGGCTGCTGCGCAACGTCGGCGGCCGCGACCCGATGCACCCCGAGATCGATCCGCTGTACGACGCCTTCCAGCACCCCCGCGCCGAGCGCCCCGGTCTGCCGCTGCTGCCGCCCGCCGAGGCCCGCGCCTACGCCCACGAGGTGCGCGGCCGGGTGCTGGACCTGCTCGCCGCCAGCCCGCTGGAGGGAGCGCCGCTGCTGGAGGCCGGGTTCGCGTTCGGGATGATCGCCCAGCACGAGCAGCAGCACGACGAGACGATGCTGATCACCCACCAGCTCCGCAGGGGCGAGCCGGCCCTGGCCGCTCCCCCGCCGCCGCCACCGCCCGCCGACGCGGCCCTCCTTCCGGCCGAAGTCCTCGTCCCGGCGGGCCCGTTCACCATGGGCACGGACACCGAGCCGTGGGCCCTGGACAACGAACGCCCGGCGCACACCGTCGACCTGCCGGCCTTCCTGCTGGACACGACCCCGGTCACCAACGCCGCCTACCTGCGCTTCATCGCGGACGGCGGCTACGACGAGCCGCGCTGGTGGACACCGGAGGGCTGGGAGCACCGCCGACGTGCCGGCCTGACCGCCCCGCTGTTCTGGCACCGCCAGGACGGCCAGTGGCTCCGCCGCCGCTTCGGCACGGTGGCGCCGGTCGAACCGGACGAGCCGGTGCTGCACGTCAGTTGGTACGAGGCCGACGCCTACGCCCGGTGGGCCGGGCGGCGGCTGCCGACCGAGGCGGAGTGGGAGAAGGCGGCCCGGCACGACCCGGCCACCGGCCGATCCCGCCGCTACCCCTGGGGCGACGGGCCGCCCGGCCCCGAGCACGCCAACCTCGGCCAGCGCCATCTGCGCCCGGCCGCGGCGGGCAGCTACCCGGCGGGACAGTCCCCCTACGGAGTACGGCAGTTGATCGGCGACGTGTGGGAGTGGACGGCCAGCGACTTCCACTCCTACCCGGGCTTCCGGGCCTGGCCGTACGACGAGTACTCGAAGGTGTTCTTCGGCCCCGAGCACAAGGTGCTGCGCGGCGGCTGCTTCGCGGTGGCACCGGTCGCCTGCCGGGGGACGTTCCGCAACTGGGACTACCCGATCCGACGGCAGATCTTCGCCGGGTTCCGCACCGCGCGCGACCTGGAGGATGCCTGATGTGTCGTCACATCGCTTATCTGGGAGAGCCGGTGGCGCCCCGGGAGCTGCTGGTCCACCCGCCGTTCGGGCTGTACCGGCAGTCCTGGGCGCCCCGGGTCCAGCAGTACGGCACGGTCAACGTGGACGGCTTCGGAATCGGCTGGTACGCGGACGGGGACGAGGTGCCCGCCCGCTACCGCCGGACCGGACCGGTCTGGGCGGACGAGACCTTCGCCGACCTCGCCCGGGTGGTCCGCACCCGGGCGCTGCTGGCCGCCGTCCGGTCCGCCACCGAGGGCTGCGCGCCGGGCGAGGGCGCGGCGGCGCCGTTCGCCGCCGAGCGATGGCTGTTCAGCCACAACGGCGTGGTGGCCGGCTGGCCCGGCAAGCTGGACGCACTGGCCGCCCTGCTGCCCCCGGCCGAGTTGCTGGAGCTGGAGGCCCGCACCGACTCGGCCCTGCTGTGGGCGCTCACCCTGCACCGCCTGCGGGCCGGCGCCGGGCTGGGCGAGGCGCTGGCGGGCACTGTCGCGGACGTCGCCGCGCACACCTCCGGCCGGCTCAACCTGCTGCTCACCGACGGCGCCGCGATCGGCGCGACGACCTGGGGCGACACCCTGTACCACCGCACCCTGCCGGGCCTCGGCACGGTGGTGGCCTCCGAGCCGTACGACGACGCGCCGGGCTGGACGCCCGTCCCGGACGGTTCGCTGCTGCTGGCGGACTCGCGCGGCGTCACCCTGAGCCGCCTCTCCGGCCGCGACTGACCCTTCACTCTCCCTTCATCTTCTGAACAGAGGAACCACCCTGTCATGGACACATTCGAACTCACCCGGCTGCTCCCCGCGGACCACTTCAGCACCGCGCTGCGCCACGACGTGCAGCACGGGCTGACCTCGCGGCCCAAGTGGCTGCCGCCCAAGTGGTTCTACGACGCGCGGGGCAGCGAGCTGTTCGAGGAGATCACCCGGCTGCCCGAGTACTACCCGACCCGCGCGGAGCGGGCCATCCTGACCGCCCGGGCCGGCGAGATCGCGGCCGCGACCGGGGCCCGCACCCTGGTCGAACTGGGCTCCGGCTCCTCCGAGAAGACCCGGCTGCTGCTGGACGCCCTGCGCGCGCTCGGCACCCTGGAGACGTACGTGCCGGTGGACGTCAGCGAGAGCGCGCTGACGGCGGCCGGCGGCGCGCTCGCCGCCGAGTACCCCGGACTGGCGGTGCACGGCGTGCTCGCCGACTTCACCGCCCGGCTCGGCCTCCCCCCGGAGGGCGGCCCCCGCCTGGTCGCCTTCCTCGGCGGCACCCTCGGCAACCTGCTGCCCCTGGAGCGCGCGGCCTTCCTGGCCGGCCTGCGCGCCGCCCTCGACCCGGGCGACTTCCTGCTGCTCGGCACCGACCTGGTCAAGGACCCGGCGGTGCTGGTCGCCGCCTACGACGACTCCGCCGGGGTGACCGCCGAGTTCAACCGGAACGTGCTGAACGTGCTCAACCGGGAGCTGGGCGCCGACTTCGACCCGGACGCCTTCGAGCACGTCGCGGTCTGGGACGCCGAACAGGAGTGGATCGAGATGCGGCTGCGTTCGCTGCGCGCGCAGTCCGTGAAGATCCCGGCGCTGGGCCTGCCGGTGGAATTCGCCCGGGGCGAGGAGCTGCGCACCGAGGTGTCGGCCAAGTTCCGCCGGGAGCGGGTGGCCGGGGAACTGGCGGCGGCGGGGCTGCGGCTGAGCCACTGGTGGACCGACCCGGAGGGCCGGTTCGGGCTCTCGCTGGCCTCGCCCGTCTGAGCACCGCGGCTGAGCGCCACACCCTGACGCCGCGGCGGGGCGCCACACCCGAGCGCCACGCTCAGGCACCGCGCCCGGGCACCGCGCCCGAACGCCACACCACGTCCACAGCCGGGCCCGCCCAATTTGCTTGTTCACCTTACGAATTCTCAGAGCGAAACTTGAGGTTCCCGGTGTACAAGACTTGAACATGTAGGGGTTACGATCTCGGCTACCGAGCTCAGCGTTGAGTACCAGGAGTCAGATCGTGAGCGTCACCCAGAAGCCCTCCGGGGCGGTCGAGGCCTCCGTGCCCGGCCGCCTCGGCTTCGTCGTCTTCATCACCGCGGCAGCGGCCCTCGGCGGCTTCCTGTTCGGCTACGACAGCTCCGTGATCAACGGCGCCGTCTCCGGGATCCAGGAGAAGTTCGGCGTCGGCAGCGGCGTGACCGGCCTGATCGTCTCCTCCGCCCTGCTGGGCTCGGCGGTCGGCGCCGCGGTCGCCGGCCGGTTCGCCGACCGGTACGGCCGCATCAAGGTCATGAAGGCGGGCGCGCTGCTGTTCGCGGTCAGCGCGGTCGGCTCGATGCTGCCGTTCTCCTCCTGGGACCTCGCCCTGTGGCGCGTCCTCGGCGGCGCGGCCATCGGCATCGCCTCGGTGATCGCCCCGACCTACATCGCCGAGGTCGCGCCGACCAGGTACCGGGGCCGGCTGGCCTCCTTCCAGCAGGCCGCGATCGTGCTCGGCATCGCGATATCCCAGCTGGTCAACTGGCTGCTGGCGCAGGCCGCCGGCGGTGACACCCGAGGCGGGCTGCTCGGTCTGGAGGCCTGGCAATGGATGCTCGGCATCTGCGTCGTGCCGGCCGCGGTCTACTTCGTGCTCGCCTCGATGATCCCCGAGTCCCCGCGCTACCTGATCCAGGCCGAGCGCCTGGACGAAGCCCGCAAGGTGCTCGTCCAGGTCGAGGGCGAGGGTGTGGACACCGACGCCCGGATCGCCGAGGTCCAGGGCCTGATCGCCTCCGACCACCGCCCGCGCTTCCGCGACCTGCTCGGCGGCCGCTTCGGCCTGCTCCCGATCGTCTGGGTCGGCATCGGCCTGTCGGTCTTCCAGCAGCTGGTCGGCATCAACGTGATCTTCTACTACTCGTCGATCCTCTGGCAGTCGGTCGGCATCGACCAGAGCAACTCCCTGCTGATCAGCTTCGTCGGCTCGGTGATCAACATCCTGGGCACCGTGATCGCGATCGTGCTGGTCGACCGGATCGGCCGCAAGCCGCTCGCCCTGATCGGCTCGGCGGGCATGGCGGTCGCGCTCGGCACGGCCGGCTGGGCCTTCTCCTCGGCCACCGGCAGCGGGGACAACCTCACCCTGCCCGACCTCCAGGGCACCGTCGCCCTGATCGCCGCCAACGCCTTCGTGCTGTTCTTCGCGATGTCCTGGGGCGTGGTCGTCTGGGTGATGCTCGGCGAGATGTTCCCGAACCGGATCCGTGCCGCCGCGCTCTCCGTCGCCGCCTCCGCGCAGTGGATCGCGAACTGGGTGATCACCGTCTCGTTCCCGTCCATGTCGCGCTGGAACCTGTCGGCGACGTACCTGATCTACGCCGCCTTCGCGGCGCTGTCCATCCTCTTCGTGGCGAGGTTCATGAAGGAGACCAAGGGCGTCCGGCTGGAGGACATGGGCTGATCCGCCCGTCGGACTCCCGGCCCCCGCACCCCCTGCGCTGAGCGCGACGGGGTGCGGGGGCCGAATCGTTTCCGCAGGACCGGAGCCGCCGTTCGGGGTTGCGCGAGGCGGAACGCGTCCCGGCAGAGCGGCCGGAGTGGACGGGGCAGGGCAAGGCAAGACGGGGCAGGACGGGACGAGAAGGTTCAGGACCGTTCGGCGAGCCGGGCGTAGCGCAGGGCGAGCCCGTCGAGCAGTGCCTCCAGCCCGGTCTCGAACGCCCCCTCGTCCACCGCCCCCCGGTGCCCGGCCAGCCGGTGCGCCTCGCCGAGGTGCGGGTAGTCGGCCGCGTCGTAGACCTCGGCGTCCGCCGGGAAGCCGGCCGCGAAGGAGGCCAGCGCCGAGCCGGTGACGAAGTAGCGCATCAACGCGCCGATCCTGGTCGCCTGGCCGCGCGGCCACCCGGAGTCGACCAGGTGGCCGAAGACGGCGTCGGCCAGGCGCAGCGCGTTCGGCCGCCGCCCGGGGCCCTGGGCGAGCACCGGGACGATGTTGGGGTGGGCGGCCAGCGCGGCGCGGTAGGAGCGGGCCCAGTCGCGCAGCGCCTCCGGCCAGGCTGCCTGACCGGGCTCCCCGGGAACCCTGGTCGTCCCGAAACTCCCCGAGGTCCCGAACATCGACAGGTCGACCTCGCCCATGACGCTGTCCACCACCGCGTCCAGCAGCTCGTCCTTGGTCGCGAAGTGGTTGTAGAGCGAGGGCCCGCTGACCGACAGCTCGGTGGCGAGTCGGCGGGTGGAGAGGGCGTCCAGACCCTCGTCGTCGATCAGCCGCAGCGCGGCGGCGACGATGCGCTCGCGGCTGAGCAGCGGGGTGCGTGGACGGGCCATCGCCTCGGGTGCCTCCGGTTCCTCCGGTCGGGTGTGCTGGGGACCGATTCTGGCAGGTGCCCCTTCCCAGCGCGGGCCGGGCGGGGCTACAGTCGCCCCGTAAAACTTGCAGCGCTAGTTTAATGGGGCCGGAGCCGGATTCCGAGCCCCGGACACCGGATTCGGGAGCCGCCGTGAACCTGGAGTTGTCCGAGGAGCAGAGCGCCGTCCGGGACCTCGCGGCCTCCTTCACCGACCGCGAGATCGTGCCGTACGCCGCCGAGTGGGACCGGGCCGAGTCTGTGGACCGCGCGATCATCGGCAAGCTGGCCGAGGTCGGCTTCCTCGGGCTGACCATCCCGGAGGAGTACGGCGGAAGCGGCGGCGACCACCTCGCGTACTGCCTCGTCCTGGAGGAGCTCGGACGCGGCGACTCGGCCGTGCGCGGGATCGTCTCGGTCTCGCTCGGCCTGGTCGGCAAGTCGGTCAACGCCTTCGGCACCGAGGAGCAGAAGCGCCACTGGCTCCCCCGGCTCACCTCGGGCGAGGCGCTCGCCTGCTTCGCCCTCACCGAGCCGGGCACCGGATCGGACGCCGCCAACCTCACCACCCGGGCCGTCCGGGCCGGCGAGGACTGGCTGATCAGCGGCGCCAAGACCTTCATCACCAACGGCACCTGGGCCGACGTCGCCCTGGTCTTCGCCCGCACCGGCGGCGACGCGCCCGAACTGCGGGGCCACCGGGGCATCACCGCGTTCCTGGTCCCCACCGACCTGCCCGGCTTCACCCGCACCGAGATCCACGGGAAGCTGGGCCTGCGCGGCCAGGCCACCGCCGCGCTCGCGCTCGAGGACGTCCGGGTGCCGGACAGCGCCCGGCTCGGCGAGGTCGGCAAGGGGTTCACGGTGGCGATGGCCGCACTGGCCAAGGGCCGGATGTCGGTGGCGGCCGGCTGCGTCGGCATCGCCCGGGCCTGCCTGGAGGCCGCCGTGCGCTACGCGGGCGAGCGCGAGCAGTTCGGAAAACCGATCGCCTCGCACCAGCTCGTCCAGGAGCTGCTGGCCGGCATCGCCGTGGACGTCGAGGCGGCCCGGCTGCTCACCTGGAAGGTCGCCGACCACATCGAGCGCGGACTGCCGTTCGCCACCGAGTCCTCCGTCGCCAAGCTGTACGCCGGCGAGGCCGCCGTCCGGGCCGCCAACAACGCGCTCCAGGTCTTCGGAGGCTACGGCTTCATCGACGAGTACCCGGTCGGCAAGTACCTGCGCGACGCGCGGGTGATGACCCTCTACGAGGGCACCAGCCAGATCCACCAGCTGCTCATCGGACGTGCCCTCACCGGCATCAACGCCTTCTGACGCCCCCGGCACCGACCAGCCCCGCCACCCGACAAGGAGCCCGACGACGTGCGTCCCGTCTACTTCGCCGCCGCCCGCCGCACACCCATCGGCCGGCTGCGCGGTGCGCTCGCCACGGTCCGCCCTGACGACCTCTCGGCCACCGTGCTGCGCGCCCTGCTCGCCGACGTACCCGCGCTCGACCCGGCCCGGATCGACGACGTCTACTGGGGCGCCGCCAACCAGGCCGGCGAGGACAACCGCAACGCCGCCCGGATGGCCGTGCTGCTGGCCGGCCTCCCGGAGACCGTCCCCGGAGCCACCGTCAACCGCCTCTGCGCCTCCGGGCTGGAAGCCGTCACCCTCGCCGCCCGGGCCATCGGCTCCGGCGAGGCGGACGTCGTGCTGGCCGGCGGCTGCGAGTCGATGACCCGCGCACCCTTCGTCCTCCCCCGCCCCGACGAGGCGCTGCCGCACCGGATGGAGACCTTCGACACCCGGCTCGGCTGGCGGCTCACCAACCCCCGGATGGCCGAACTGCACGGCGTGCTCAGCATGGGCGAGACCGCCGAGGAGGTGGCCACCCGGTACGGCATCGACCGCGAGCGCCAGGACGCCTTCGCGCTGCGCAGCCACCAGCGGGCCGGCGCCGCCCGCAAGGACGGTCACTTCGACGCCGAACTCGTCCCGGTCGAGCGGCCGGACGGGGTGACGGTGGGCCGGGACGAAAGCATCCGCGAGGACACCAGCCTGGCCAAGCTCGCCGGTCTCAAGCCGGTGTTCCGCACCGGGGGCACGGTCACCGCCGGGAACGCCTCGCCGATGAACGACGGCGCGTCCGGGCTGCTCCTGGTCGGTGAGGAGGCGCTGCGCGACCTCGGGCTCCGGCCGCTCGGCCGGTACGTGGCCGGCGCCTCCGCCGGCGTGCACCCGGACGTCATGGGCATCGGTCCGGTGCCGGCCACCGCGAAGGTGCTCGCGCGGGCCGGCTGGACGCTCGCCGACCTGGACACCGCCGAACTGAACGAGGCCTTCGCCGCCCAGGCACTCGCCTCCGCCGACGGCATCGGGTTCAGCCCGGAGCAGGCCGAGGAGGTGGTCAACCCCAGCGGTGGGGCGATCGCGCTCGGTCACCCCCTGGGCGGCTCCGGCGCCCGCATCCTCACCACCCTGCTGCACCGGATGCGCCGTACCGGCGCCCGGCGTGGTCTGGCCACCATGTGCGTGGGCGTCGGGCAGGGCACGGCCGTCCTGGTCGAGAACGACTGACACCGGCGGAGTCCGGAACCGGCGACGTCCGGCATCGGCGACGTTCGGCATCGGCGGCATGCGTGACCTGCGAGGTTCGTGACGGACGAGGTTCGTGACGGGCGCTCGCCGTCTGCTTGATCCACACTACCGAGGAGTTCACATGACGCGGTTCGCGGGCAAGGTCGCCGTGGTGACCGGCGCGGCGCAGGGCATTGGGGCGGCCACCGCCCGCCGGCTGGCGGAGGAGGGCGCGGCGGTCGCCGTCGTCGACCTCACCGCCGAGCGGGCGGCCGGGACGGTCGCCGAGATCACCGGCAAGGGCGGCACCGCCCGGGCGTACGGCTGCGACGTCGCCGACTACGACGCCGTGGAAGCGGTGTTCGCGCAGGTCGCGGCGGACCTCGGCGGGGTGCACATCCTGGTCAACAACGCCGGGATCACGCGGGACAACCTGTTCTTCAAGATGCCCAAGTCCGACTGGGACGCGGTGCTGACGGTCAACCTGACCAGTGCGTACAACTGCAGCCACGTCGCGCAGAAGTACATGGTGGCGCAGAAGTACGGGAAGATCGTCTCGCTCAGCTCCCGCTCCGCCCTCGGCAACCGGGGCCAGGCCAACTACGCCGCCGCCAAGGCCGGCATCCAGGGCCTCACCGCGACCCTGGCGATCGAGCTGGGGCCGTTCAACATCAACGTGAACGCCGTCGCGCCCGGGTACATCGCCACCCCGATGACCGCGTCCACCGCCGAGCGGGTCGGCAGCAGCGCCGAGGAGCACCAGGCCGAGGTCGCCGCCCGGACGCCGCTGCGCCGGGTCGGACAGCCCGAGGAGATCGCCTCGGTCGTCGCCTTCCTGGCCAGCGAGGAGGCCTCGTACGTCAGCGGTCAGACCCTGTACGTCAACGGCGGGGCCCGCTAGAGCCCGGCTGACGTGTCATCACATGGTCGTCCCAGGTGGGAGGTTACTTTCCCCTGGGACGACCTTTACCTTTTCGCGTGGCCGAGCATGACCATGCCCTTGATCATATGACCCCACCAAATGACTATGGCATGATCATGCGGCACTCGATGGGATGGCCGGACCGACCCGACCGGACATGGTCGGGCCCTGCGTCCCAAGGAGTCCCATGGGCAGCCCCGCCACCCTCCGCCGCGCCCTGGCTCTGCTCGCCGTGGGGGCCACCGCCCTCACGGCCGGCACCGTCGCCGTACCGGCCGCCGGCACCGCGATCGCCGCCCCCACGCACGACCTCGCGGGCGTCCACGTCCGCCCCACCTCCTTCGGGCACCACAACGCCCAGGGCCGCCCCGCCCCGCTGAGCACCACCCAGTGCGTCAGCCAGGTCGGCATCCACTGCTACTCGCCGCTGCAGTACCGGACCGCCTACAACCTGGACCCGCTGTACCAGGAGGGCATCACCGGCAAGGGCCGCACGATCGTCATCGTCGACTCCTTCGGTTCGCCGACCATCCAGCACGACCTGGAGGTCTTCGACAAGCAGTGGGGCATCCCGGACACCAACGTCGAGGTGGTCAAGTGGGGCAACGTCCCCACCTGGGACCCGAAGAACCCCGACCACACCGGTTGGGCCGGCGAGACCACCCTGGACGTCGAGTACGCCCACGCGATCGCCCCCGACGCGCACATCATCCTGGTCGAGACCGGCGTCGCCGAGACCGAGGGCACCACCGGCCTGCCCGAGATGATGGACGCCGAGAAGGCCCTCATCAAGGCCGGCCGCGCCGACGTCATCTCGCAGAGCTTCGGCGCCACCGAGAACACCTTCCCCGGGTACGACAAGGGCGACTTCAAGTCGCTCACCGACCTGCGCTACGCCTTCCAGGCCGCCGCCGACCACAACGTGACGGTGCTCGCGGCCTCCGGCGACAACGGTGCCACCGACGCGCAGGAGAACGGCAGCGACCTGTACCCGTACAAGGTCAACTCCTGGCCGTCCTCGGACCCGCTGGTCACCTCCATCGGCGGCACCCAGCTCACCCTGGACGACTCCGGCAACCGCACCGCGCCCGACAAGGTGTGGCACGACAAGTCCGGCGCCGGCGGCGGTGGCGTCTCGGGCGTCTTCGAGCGCCCGTGGTACCAGACCGGCGTCGCCAACGTCACCGGCAACCACCGCGGCACCCCGGACATCAGCATGAGCGCGGCCGTGGACGGCGCCGCCTGGACCTACGAGTCCTACGACCCGACCTCCGTCGGCTGGCACCTCACCGGCGGCACCAGCGAGGCCACCCCGCTGTTCTCGGGCGTCGTCGCGCTCGCCGACCAGCTCGCCGGCCACCGCCTCGGCCAGCTCAACTGGCGCCTGTACGGCATGAACCTGCTGCCGAGCAAGTGGAGCGGCATCGTGGACGTCAAGCAGGGCGACAACGGCTGGGGCGGCGTCACCGGCTACAACGCCACCGAGGGCTACGACCTCGCCAGCGGCCTGGGCACCATCGACGGCACGAAGTTCGTGCACGCGGTCGCCGGTCGGTGAACGGGCGGCTCACCGGGTGGTGAGTGACGGGTGACGAACGACAGCGAACAGCTGACAGATTTCGAAATCTGTCAGCTGTTCGCTGTTCGCTGTTATCTGTTTGCCGTCAGCTGTTCGCCGTCATCTGTTCGCCGCTACCTGTCTGCTGTCGCCTGTCAGCCGGTGGCGGCCAGCTGGGCAAGGTAGCGCTCGGCGGCGCGGAGCTTGCGACCGTCGGGGCCCGGAAGGTAGGCGCGCAGTTCGATGATCTCCGGGGCGATCCGGATGGCCTCCGCACGATCGGTGATCGCACGCCAGCAGGCCTCGGCGTTGGTGGCCGCCCGCTGGGTCTCCGTGTGGTCCGGGCCCTGCGAGCGGAGCAGCGTCAGCGCCACCTCGCGGTAGATGTCCGCGGCCTCCGCCGACCGGCCCGCGAGCCGGCAGACGTGCGCCCGCACCTGCCGGACCTGCAGCACCGGCTCGGAGACGGCACCGTGCTCGGCGATCGCCTCCAGTTCGAGGGCGAAGGCCAGGTCGGTGGCGGCGGCGTGGTCCCCGGCGTCGGCGCTGCGGACGATCCGTCCGATGACCTCCCGGTAGTCCGCGCGGGGAGCAGGAGCCGCAACCGCCTTGTCGGTGGGAGCGGCGTCGCCCGGCACCTGGTCGGCGGGTGCACCGTCGGTCGGCACGGCGTCGGCCGGTGCCTCGTCGTCGGGCGCACCGTCGGTCCGCACCTCGTCGACAGGGGTCCGCTCGGCGGGCGCCTCGTCCGCCGGCTCGGGCTCCGCCGGGACGGCCTCCCTGGGCTCCTCCGCCGCCTCGGGCGCCTCCTCGACCTCGAGCGTCTCCTCGGTGGCGTCCTCCGTCGCGGCGTCCTCCGTCTCGGTGTCCTCCGCCGCGGCCTCGCCCGCCTCCGTGCCGGTCTCGGCGCTCGGCTCCGCGTCCGGCTCCTCGGCCGCCGCGTCGCTCGCGGCCTCGGCCGTCTCCACCACGGTCTCGGGGGCCACCACGGCTTGGGTCGGCGGCAGTTCGGGCTCGGTGACGGTGCCGCCCGCGGGCTCGGTGACGGTGCCGCCCGCGGGCTCCGGCCGGGACTTGAGGAGCGTGACGCCCGTGGAGGGCGCGCCGTCCTCGGGTGCCGCGTCGACCGGGGCGGGCTTGCGCAGGGTCACGCCCGGGGCCTCGACCGATTCGCCCGCCTTCAGCAGGCTGACCGGTCGGGCCGGCCGCGGCGGGGTCGGCGGCACGCCCGGCTTGACGAGGCTGACCGGTCCGCCCGCGGCCACCGGCGACACGGCCGACCGGCCGGGCACCGCCGAGGCCGAGGCCTGCCGCTCGGCAACGGCGTCCCGGGGCTCCGTCGAAGTCGAACGCGGCAGCGGCGGCATCGGGGCCGGTGCCGGCAGCACGTCGGAGGCGGTCGGCAGCGGCGGCACCTCGGCCGGCAGGCCCTCGCCACGACGGGCGGTGTTGCGGAAGAACGGACGGTCCGGGGCGTGCGTGGCCAGGATGACCACGTCCGGCCGCAGCACCGAGTACACCTGCTGCCGCAGCTGCTCGGGCGCGAGCACGTCGCCCGCACCGGGTCGGCCGCCGTGCAGGGCCTCGATCAGGGCTCGCGTGAAGGTGCCGATCTGCTCCGGGTCCGGGCTGACCACCGCCCACAGCGGAATCCCCTCGCTGAGCGGCGAGACGGTGCCCTGGAGGTACGGCCAGGCGTTCTGGTCGGCGCTCAGGTCGGCGATGACGAGGGTCTGCCACTCGGCCGGACGGTGGCTCAGCTCGGCGGCGACGGCCTGCCAGGGGAGGCCGTCCTGCTTGGCGTCGCGCAGGGTCAGCTGGAGCTGCCCGCCGCGCTTGTCGGCGACGACGTGGCCGCCCAGGTGGATCAGCAGCGGTCCGGGGTGCCGGGAGGCGGCCCGCAGGTGGGCGAGGACGGTGTGCGGGTCGCCGGCGCCGGGGAGGTGGACGGCGTCCACCGCGTCCGCGGCGAGCAGCACCTGCGGCGAGACGGCGGCGAGCATCGCCGAGAGCACGGGTGCCTGGGTCGGTCCGCCGCGGCCCCAGGTGCGGCGGCCGGAGTTGCCGTAGCCGCCCTCGATCACCAGGATCCGTCCGCGCGGCGCCGCGCCGAGCCCGCCCGCGCCGACGGGGGCGCTGCCGCCGGGAGCCGCGCTCTGGACCGGGAACGGCGGTGGGGTCTCCGAGGGAGCGGCTCCGGCGGCGGGCAGACCGGTGAGGGTCCATCCGGTGGGCGGAACGGGGGGTGCGACCGGGGGCGCGGGCGGCGGCATGGGTGCCTGCCCGACCGGCTGCACGCCCGTCCGGGCGCTCCCCTGCCCGCCCGCCCCGGGAGCCGGAGCCCCACCCGGCGCGGCGGCGGCGAACGGAACGGCCGGCGGCACCGGCGGCGGCTCGTACAGGGCGGCGGGACCGGGCGGGTGTTCCTCCGCCGGGAGGCGCGGCGGCGGCGGTACGGCGTCCCAGGGACCCGAGTCCGCTGCCGGGTCGGGACCTCCGGAAACCGCTGTCGTCTCCGCCATCTCCTGGTCACCGCCCCGCCCCGCCGCTCCCGCGGCGTCTGATGCCCTCGCCTGCGTGGTGCCTGCCACCACACTCCGTGCGCGCCACCCTACGAGATCCCGGCTCGCCCCTTCCAGGCCGGGTGGCCGATCGGCGCGCCACACCGTCAAGCCCCGCTAAAGTGCCGTCATGATCGGTGCCGACCGCCCGTTGCTGTTCCTCGACGTGGACGGCCCGCTGATCCCCTTCGGCGACCCGCCCCCGGGCGGCTACCCCCTCCACCGCAGCCCGTACGTCCCGCGCGGCACGGTACCCGGCGGGAACCCGCTGATCGCCCGCGTGGACCCGGAGTTGGGGCGCCGGCTGCTGGCCCTGCCGGGCGAACCGGTGTGGGCCACCACCTGGCTGGAGGACGCCAACGAGTGCCTCGCGCCCTGGCTCGGACTGCCCCGACTGCCCGTCGTGGACTGGCCGGTGGAGGACACGGACCCGACGGACCCGACGGACCCGACTGACCGGCCGGACGGGCCGGAGGATCTGCACTGGAAGACCCGTACGCTCGTCGCCTGGGCGGACGGCCGGCCGTTCGCCTGGGTGGACGACGAGATCACCCGGGCCGACAGCCGCTGGGTCGCGGCCCACTCCCCCGCCCGCGCCCTGCTCCACCGGGTGGACCCCCGACGCGGGCTCACCGAGGCGGACTTCACCGCCCTCGACGCCTGGCTCCGCACGGCCTGACCGGACACCGACCGCCAGGCCTGGGCCACTCACCCCCACCGGCATCCGTACGGAACCCTCGCACGACCACCACATCCGCCACCGGCCCGCCGGCCCGTCGGCCCGTCAACACGACCGCCCGGCCGCCCTCGTGGGGGCGGCCGGGCGGTCGGCGGTCCGGCTCAGGAGCCCGCGAGCAGGTCCCGCAGCAGTGCGACGGTGTCGGCGTCCAGGTCCCGTCCGGTACGGCGGCTGAGCGCGTCCAACCGGTTGACCGCGCGCAGGAGTTGGTCCCGGGCGCCGGCCGAGGCGTAGGCGTAGAAGAGGTCCCGGTGCAGCAGTTCGACGTCCGGGGCGACGGCGAGGCCGCGGAAGACGGCGGCCTCGGCGCTGCGGTGGTCGCCGTACTGCAGGCGGCGGGCGGCCAGTTCGTGCGCCGTGTCGACGATCGCCGCGATCATGTCCTGCCGCTCGGCCTCGGCCCAGCCGTACGAGGCCGGCGGGGCCTCGGCGAACGGCGCGCCCCGGACCAGGGCCAGGGCGTGGGCGAGGGCCGCGTCGGCGGTGGCACTGGTGCTGCGCATGCCGCGCCGGTAGAGGCCGCGGAACTCGTCCCAGTCGCAGGTGACCGTCGGGGCGAAGGAGTAGCCCTCGGTCCCCTCCGTGGGCAGGAACGCACGCCCCTCAGCCGAGGTGCCGAACCAGGCGGCCAGGTCGGCGAGTTTGTCCGGCAGCGGGCTCTTGGCGTCGGCCGTGGTGGGGTGCGGGTCGAGGTGCGCCGCGCCGGGGTGCAGGTCGTGGTCGAGCGCCTGGAGGTCGGACCCCGGACGAAGCGCCAGGTAGACGGCCAGCTCGGTGAGCCGGGGCAGCGCGCCGGGTGCGGCGTCGCCGAGGATCCCGGCGACGTCCACCGGGCCGAGCAACCGGATCCGGGGCGCGTTGCGCGGGGCGTGCGCCTCCGGGGACCGGAGGATCGCGAGCAGGTCGTCGCTGTCGCTGCGGCCGGGCGTCGTCCGGGCGACCGGGGCGACGGCCGCGGGGCCGGGCTCGACGGCCGGCTCCGGCCGCTCCGTACCGGTGGCGTCCACGGGATCGACGGTCGTCGCGGTACCGGCGGGCCCGGTTCCGAGGGCGACGGCGGGGCCGGGAACGGACTCCGACCCCGGTTCCGCGGCCGCCTTCGACACGGCCGGCCCGCCCTCACCCGGTTCCGCCGCCACGGCCGCCTCCGCAGCCTGCGACGAGACCGGCTGCGCCGAGGCGGACTGCGACGAGGCGGGCCGCGGCACGACCGGCTGGACGGCGAGCACGACCGTCGCCGTGGACTCCGAGGAGGTGTCCCCCGGCTCGGCCGCCCCCTCGCCCTCCGGCGGGCCGGGCCGCCGCAGGTCGCGGGTGGTCTCGTCGGTGGCCGCCTGCCGTCCCTGCCCGTTGACGACGAACCGGGCCGGACCGGCGGGTACCGGAGCCGGACCGGAAGCCGTCGCCGCCCCCGCACCCGCACCCGAAACCGGAGCGGGCGTCACCGGATCGGTGCCCGCGAACGGGCTGGCCCCGGTGCCGATGACCCGGGCGAGCAGCCGGGGACCGGCGGCCGCGTCCGAGCCCTCCCCCGCACCGCCGCCGGCCGGAGCCCCGCCGACCGACGCCCCATTCGACGCCCCACTCGACGCCACGACCGACGCTCCGCCGGCCGCGGCCTCGCCGACCGACGCCGCGATGGCCACCGGGGCCCCGACGGCGGCCAGCACCGGTACCGGGGCGGGCAGTTCGGTGGTGTCGGGGTCGTCCTCCGGCCCGTCCAGCGTCCAGGCCGGGGCCGGGTGCTGGGTGGTGTCGTCGGCGACCCGGAGCAGTTCGGCGACCTGCTCGTACTGCTGCCCGCTGAGCCGCTGCAGCTCGACGGTGAGGTGCAGGCCCGGGATCGCGGCCTGGCCGGAGGTCGGCAGGGTCCAGCGGGCGACCGGGCCGGTGCCCCGCTCGGGGGCGCGGGTGACGACGGCGACGCAGGTGCGCGGTCGGGCGTCGAGCAGGCGTCCGAGCTCGGCGGGGACGTCCCCGCCGGGCTGGTGGGCGCAGAGCACGATCTCGGGCGTCCAGGACTCGTCGGCCTGGCCTCGGCTGCGGGCCTCGCGCGGGCTGGTGGCCTCGGCGGCGACCAGGGTGGCACGGGCCTTGGCGGTGCGCGGGCCGAGGGCGGCGAGCGCGGCCTCCAGGGTGGGGTGGCGGTGCACGCGTTCGGCGGCCGGGCCGGTGATCGGCACCTCCTCGGCGAGGTCCACCAGGTGCAGGTGGAGCCGGTCGGCGAGCGGGCTGTGGGCCAGTTCGACGGCGAGGGTGCGCAGCACGTCGCGGGCGTCGTCCGGGTGGCCGGACAGGTGGAGCAGCCGGACGGCCTCCAGGTCGGCGAGGACCACCGAGCCGTCCGGCGAGGTGCCGAGCGTGACCAGCGCGGGGTACGGGGCGGCGGTCTTCCGGGCCTGGGCCGGGCTGAGCAGGTCGCCCGAGTCGGCGCTGCACCACCACACGTTGGCGGCGTGCGCGGCGCGGAACGGCGCGATCGGGGTGGCCGGGCCGGACAGGTGCAGTTCGACGGTCTCGCCCTGGGTGATCCGGGCCGCGACGATGGCCGGCAGCCGCTTGCCGCCGCGCACGGTGTTGCGGGCCAGGGTGCGCAGGGCGCGGTCCAGCAGGTCCAGTCCGGCCTGGTCCTGCCGGGCCAGCAGCTCGTTCTCGAAGGCGGCGGCCTCGGCGTCGGGCATCGCGATGCGGTGCCGGGGGCGACGGGCACGCTGCTGGGTGCCGCGCTTGTGGGCGACGGTGCCGATCATGATGGCGGCGAGCAGGACGCCGACGGTGGAGGCCGAGAGTGCGACGGTGTAGTCGTCACTGGGGGCCGGGTCGGCGTGGGCGGCGGGCGCGTGAGCCGGCGCGTGGGCGGGCGTGGGCGCCGGGGCCGACTTCGGCGCGCCCTGCGAGGGGGCGCCCGGTGCCGGGGTCTGCGCCGGAGCCTGGTCGGCGGGCGCGGGCGCGGGGGCCGGAGCCGGAGCCGGGGCCTGGTCGGCCGGCGCGGGGGCCTGGTCGGCCGGCGCCGGTGCGGGGGCCGGAGCGGCACCCGCCGCCCCCGGCACCGTGAGCACCATCCCCGGCACCACCACGTCCGGGTTCGTCAGCTGCTCCCCGTCCGGGGCCCGTACCCCCTTGTTCGCGTCGAACAGCTGCGGCCACTGCTCGCCGTCCCCCAGCTCCCGCTGGGCGATGGCCGACAGGCTCTCGCCCGCCTGGACGGTGACGGTCCGCTGGGCCGCGGAGCCGCCCGCACCACCGGGGCCGCCGGCCTCCGCCCCGGACTGCGGAACGTTCTGCGGCGCCCCCTGCGCGGCGCCTCCGGAGGGAGCCGGGGCGGGGTCCGGCGCGGGCGTCCTCGCCTCGTCCGGCTTGGCGTCCGCCGGCATCAGCAGCTCCCAGCCGGGCTGGATCGGCCGCTCGGCGTCGAAGCGGATGCCCGAATCGCCCATCACCCGGCCGTCGTTGAGCTTGGCGATCTCCACCCAGCGCTCCCCCGAGCCCAGTTGGCGCTCGGCGATGGACCACAGGCTGTCGGCCGGGCGGGCGTCCCGCACGGTGTACGTGGACTGCTGCTCGGCGGCCGGGGTCAGGGCCGGCGCGGCCTGCGCGGCGGGCAGGGCGGCGCGCTGCACGCCGGGCGCCAACTGCGCCTGGGCGACCGGGCTGTGGGTCAGTTCGGGGACGGCCGCAAAGGCCGATCCGGCCACCGGCAGCAGTGCGAGCACCGAGCCGACCAGTCCGGCCGCGAGCCGCTGGCTCCAGCCGAAGGCCGGGATCCGGCGGGCGATCCGGCCGCGCAACTGGGCGGGGATCTCCAGCAGGACGGAGAGCGCGAAGCAGGCCCAGGCGATCCAGCCGACCACCACCAGCGCCCACAGGAACAGGCTTCCGTCGTCCGGACTGGTGAGCGCCTCGCCCACGCCGCCCGAGGCGACCTCGCCCATCCCGGCGACCGCCTCGGTGCCGTACAGCAGGAGCACGGGGACGCCGACCAGCAGGGCGAGCAGGGCGACCAGCGCACCGAGCGCGGTGATCACGGCACGGCCGCGCCCGCGGGGTGGTCGGGGCGCCGGGGCGGCGGGCCTTCGGGCGCCGCCGGCGCGATGGGACGTCCCGGCCCGGCCGGAGCGGGCCTGGTCGGTGCGGGCCCTGGCGTTACGGGCCTGGTCCTTGGCACGTGGCGCGGCCATCAGTCGGTCTCCGCTTTCTCGACTCCGTGGACGAGGGTCGCACTGCCCTTGCCCGTTACCTTCCGTTCCCCGAGGGCTCCCAGCAGGACCGGGTGGTAGTCGGCCCGCACGGTGACGGTGACGACCTTGCCGTCACCGGAGAACTCGATGTCGCCCGCCCGCAGGCCGTACAGGCCCAGGTAGGCGTCGGCGGCGTCCCGCACGTACTTCTCCTGGACCTTGAAGCCCTTGCCCTGCAGGACGGCCGCCTGGTCGAGCTGCTGGCCGCCGACCCGCGCGGCCTCCAGGGCGTAGGCGTCGGTCCGCTCGGCGACCCGCAGCCGGCCGCCGGCGTCGATCACCAGGGCGATGACGAGCACGACGTAGGCCGCGCAGATCGCCACGAAGAGGGCCACCGCGCCCCGGTCGGACCGGCGCGCCGACAGCCGTCGCCGCAGACGGCTCACCACTTCCGTCCCCTCCCCCCACTTCGCACGATGCTCTCCCCACCGGCCCCCACCGGGCGCCGCTCGGTACCGTTGTGTCATCCCCCGGGCGCTCTCCGCTTGCGTCTCCCCCGCACGGGCCGTCTCCAATCCACCGTCTTCCGGGTGACGGCACCGCGCGCCGTCAGGTGCCCCGGTAACGGTCCACCACCGAGGTGAACTCGCCGACGAGGTGCTTCGTCACGGGCACCCCGGACGGTCCGCCGAGCAGGTCGGCCAGTTCCACGTCGCAGACCACCGTGACCGTGACGGTCGTGACCGGTCCGCCCGGCAGGTTGAGCGTCCCCTTGGCGACCCGGACGTCCCCGTTGCGGCAGGACACGCCCTGCTGGCGCAGCGACGCGAGGGCGGAGTCCCTGGCCGGCTGGTCCATCCCGTCCACGCCGCGTTGCAGGGAGGCGGTCCGGGCCCCGGCCCGGGCGGCGGCCTCCACGGTGCCGGCCGTGGTCTGCACCCGCCCGGCGGCGACGGCCACCAGGACCAGTCCGACCACGCCCGGCACGACGATGGCCGCCTCGATCGCGATCCCGCCGCGGTCCCTCCGGCCCGGCCGGAGGCGGAGCCGAAGCCGCCGCCCCTGTCCCTCGCTCCGCGCCTGCCGAGGCCCGAGTCGACGTCCGGGCAGCCGACGCCCCGACACCGGCGTCCCGCCCCTCACGGCTTCACCACCGGCGGTACGAAGCGCTCGCGCGGCGCCTCGGCGAACTGGGTGATGGCGGGCGCCTTCAGCCCGGGTATCAGCAGCGGCGGAGTGAGCTGCACAGTGACCCGGACGGTCTGCGCCGTACTGCCGTCGGTCCGCACCGCGTACCCGTGCACGCCCTGCCGGTCGAGGAAGTCACGGGCCTGCCGCTGGGCCGCCTCGTTCTTCTCGCCGTCCGTCGCGCCGCCCTGCACCCGCCCGGCGTCCACGCCCTCACGGGCGGCGGTGAGCGCGACCTGCCGGTCGTACCACCACAGCGCGGCCTGGACGACGAGCAGCAGGAGCAGCAGGACGACCGGGAAGACGATGGCCAGGCTCAGGCTCATCGACCCCCGGTCGCCCCTGCGGCGGAAAGCAGGACGCGTCACGGGGTGGCGCCGCCCGCGCCCGCGCCGCCCGGCATGTTCGGGTCCTGCTGGACCTTCTTGACGACCTTGTCCTTCAGCAGGTAGAGCGCGGTCGCCACGGCGCCGGCGACGAAGACCAACGCGATGATGGCCAGGGCGAGTTCGATGCTGATCGCGCCGCGGTCGCCGCGCGCGCGGGCGGCCCGCAGCCGACCGAGCCGCAGGGTGAACAGCAGCAGCGCGAACTGGACGGGTAGCAGGGCGGGTCGCAGCACCCGGTCTGCCAGCTGGGCGAGTCGTGCGGTCATCGGGATCTCCCGGGAGTGTGGCGGTGCGGTGTGGTGGTTGGTGCCGACTGCTCGGAGCGGCCTGTTACGGCTTTCGGGGGACGGAACGGGGCGTCGATCAAGGTCAGTTGAGCATCTGGTGCAGGGCGGGGAAGACGATCAGGACGGTCATCAGCAGGGTCAGCGCGGCCCCGGGTGCGACCATCCGCTCGCTGTCGGCGTTCGCCCGGGCGAGGTCCTCGGCGAGCAGCTCCCCGCGCAGGCCCTTGGCGCGGGCCCGCAGGGTGTCGTAGACGGCGGCGCCGTCGGTGCCGGACAGCCGCATGATGTCGGCCAGGTCCTGGAGCGGACTGAGCCCCAACTCCTCGGCCAGCGCGTCGAGTCCGGCCCACGGCGGGAGCCGGTCGGTGGCCGCCCGCTCCAGCGCGTCGCGGACCCGCCGGAACACCGCGCCCTGCCCGACCGCGGCGGCCCGGCGCAGCGCCTCGGCGGGGCCGCAGTCGGCGGCCCGCTCCATCGCGACGAGTTCCAGGTAGGCGGCGATGCCGTGCAGGTACTCGGTGCGCGCCTCCTTGGCCTCGCCGCGCACGATGGCGTCCGGGACGAACCAGAGCAGGCCGGCCAGCAGCGGCCCGGCGACCAGCGGCAGCGCGAACGGCAGGCCGACGTCCATCAGCACGGCCATCGCGCCCAGGTAGGCGGGCAGCATCAGGCCGAGCGCGGCGAACGTCAGTTTGTGCACCATGAAGCGGGCCGGGGCGCGGCCGATCAGGGAGAGTTCGCGGCGCGGGACGGAGACCCCGCGCAGGTGGACGGACCGCTCGCCGATCCGGTCGTACCAGCGGGGCCGCTCGTCCGGGTCCTGCTCGCGGTCGGCGGGGGTGGCGTGCAGCCGGTCCAGCGCCTGGCGCAGGTCCGGTGGCGCCGGCCGCAGTTCGGCGACCAGAAGGGCGAGGCCGCCGGCCGCGGCGGCGCCGGCCAGCACGGACCAGGGGGAGATCATCGGACCTCCCCGATCCGCTCGGCCGGCTCCGGCTCGGCCGCCGGCGCGGCGGACCGCCACCCGCTCCTGCTGCGCCGGTCCGGCGTCAGCAGCCGGGGCACCGGCGGGTGGGAGGCCAGCGCCCGCATCCAGGCGATGATCGCCACGAACAGGGCGGCGACCACCGCGAGCACCACCTGGCCGAGGAGGGTCCCGTAGGGCTTGGTGTACTCCGTGTTGAAGGAGCCGACGGCGACGACCAGCACGATGATGCCGACCAGCCAGCGGATGGTGGTCCGGTGCTTGGCCCGGTCGGCCTCGATGGCGCGGCGCTGGCGGACCTCCTCGCGCACCGAGTCGGCCATGTCGGAGAGGGTGCGGGCCAGGCCCGGGCCGCTGTCGCCGGCCCGCAGCACGAGCGCGGCGAGCACCTTGTCGGCGGTGGCGTCGGCGAGGCTGTCGGCGAAGGCGCGCAGCGCCTCCTCGGGCCGCCAGCGGGCCTGCAGCCGGGCGGCCAGCTCGCCGATCTCGTCCTCCAGGGCGGCCGGCGCGGTGCGGCGGCTGGTCACGATGGCCTGGTTCAGGCCGACGCCGAGCAGCAGCACGTCGGCGATCCGCTGGGTCCACTCGGAGAGCGCCTCCAGCCGCTCGATCCGGTGGGTGTCCGGGCGGGTGGTGTCGAACAGCCAGGGCAGGCCGAAGACGGCCAGCGGGACCAGCAGCGCGGTCAGCGGGATGCCGGTGAACAGCCAGGCCAGCGGTGCGCCGGCGAGCGCGAGCGGCAGTTGGACGCGGCGCAGCCGCACCATCCGGTGCGCGGCCGTACCGGGGGCGCCGTACCAGAACACGTGGAGGCGGCCGGCCAGCGGGTTGGCCGACGGCTCGGCCCCGCCCTCCTCGTCGGGCTCGCCGGGCTCGGTGCCGCGGGCCCAGGCCACCAGGGCGGCCAGGCCGCCCGCGACCGCCAGCCCGCACAGGGCGAAGAGCAGCATCACCGCGTGCCACCGCCGATCCGCAGCTGCAGCGGGGTGGCCCAGCTCCCGTACCGGGAACCGAGCAGCGAGGCGTCGAACCCGGCCCGGCGCAGGTCGTCCAGGCACTGCGGCGGGGTGTGCGGGACGGCCCGCGGCTCGCCGAGGTCCGGCCGGGGGCCGAAGACGGTGTTGAGCGCGGGCCGGCCGCTCTCCCCGAGGCCGGTGACCTCCAGGACGTGGGAGACGAAGCGGTGCCGGCGGCCGCCGACGGCGGTCTCGTCGACCATGGTGACGTGCACGATGAGGTCCAGGGCGTTGGCGGTGAGCCGGTAGGCGAGCGAGTCGGTCATGTGCGAGCCGTACTCCAGGCAGAGTTCGGCGATGCGGTCGACGACCATGTGCGGTCCGCGGGCGTGCAGGGTGCACATCGAGCCGCCCTCGCCGTTGGTCATCACCCGCAGCATCGGGACGACCTCGCCGGAGCGGACCTCCCCGACGATGATCCGGGAGAGCGTCATGCGCAGCGCGGCCGGGATGAGGTCGCCGATGCTCAACTCCCCGGCCAGGCGCCCCTCGACGCGCTCGCCGTTGCCCTCGCGGGCCTCCATCGGGACGACCTGGCGCAGGTGGCCGAGGGTGTGCAGCCAGAGCTCGAACTCCGACTCCAGGGTGCCGATCCGCTCGTCCGGCGGAATCTCGGCGGCCATCGCGCGCAGCAGGCTGGTCTTGCCGACGCCCTGGGTGCCGGTGATCATCACGTTCTTCCTGGCCCGGATCGCGGCGGCCAGGAAGGCGGCCAAGGTGGCGTCCAGGGTGCCGAGTTCGACCATCTCGGGCAGTGTCGCGGAGGCCACCCGGTGGCGTCGGATCGCCACGTACGGGCGGGGCGTCACCTCGGTGAGCGCCTGGAGGCGCATGCCGCCCTCCAGGCGCAGAGCGAGGGTCGGGCTGGCGGTGGACAGGCTGCGCTCGCCGCCGCCGTGCTGGCGGGCCAGGTCCTGGAGCAGTTCGACGAGTTCGGCGTCGCTGTCGGCCACCGGCGGCACCTGGCGCAGGGGCTGGTGCACTTTGGAGACCCAGACGTCGTCACAGCCGTTGATCAGGATGTTCTCGATCTCCGGGTCGTCCAGGTAGGGCTGGAGCCGGCCGGCCCGGAACAGCAGGTCGAAGACGGCCTCGGCGAGGGCGCGGTCCTGCTCCCGGGTGGGCGGGATGCCGTGGGTCTGCGCGTACGCGTCGGACCACCGGGCGACGGACTCCTCGATCAGGGCCCGGCCGCGCTGGCGGCGGGTGGCGCGGTCCGGTTCGGCCCCGGAGGCGGCGGTCAACCGGGTGATCTGCTGGTGCAGTTCGGCCGCGACCTGGCGCTTGAGCTCGCGCGCGACCTGGGGGTCGACGGCGGGCCGGGTGGCGGCGCCGCGCAGGTCCAGCGAAGGCAGCTGGGAGGGTACGGCGGTGGGCCCGGCCGCACCGGGCGGGACGGGCTGCGCGGCGGCGGGCTGCGCGGCGGCGGGCTGGGGCGCGACCGGGCCGGGCTGGTACCCGTACGGCGGGGCGACGGGGCCGGGGGCGGCCGCCGGCACCGCCCAGGGCAGCGCGGCCGGATCGGAAGCGGGACGCTGGTGCAGGGGGCTACCGCGCACGGAGCACCTCCCCGGGGTCGTGCGGGTACGGCCCGTTCACGTCGTCCTGACGGTTCGTCACCACTGGTTGCTGGAGCGCGTACTGGTCGTCCTGCTCGCCGTACGGCGCGGGCTGGACGTGTGCCGGGAACGGCGCCGGCGCGGCCGGCTGCGGCGCCAGCCCGGCCAGCGGCGCCACCGGCCCGGTGGTGATCACCGGCGGGACGGGCTGCGGCGGGGCGTACGAGGGCTGTTCGCCCACGGCCGCGTCGTACCCGCCCGGGGCGTACGGGCCGTACGGGGCCTGGCCCTGGCCGTCCTGCCGGTAGTACCCCTGCCGGCCGTACCCGGGCCGGCCGCCGGGCCCGCCCGCACCGTGGGCCGGCTGCCCGTGGGCCGACTGCCCGTGACCGGGCTGCCCGTACGGGCCCTGGGCGGGCACGGGAGAGGGCGCGGGCACGGGAGAGGGTGCGGGCACGGGAGAGGGTGCGGGCACCGCCGGCTGCGGCGCCACCGGCACGGGCCCGGTCGGTATCGACGAGGCCGGCCCCGGCGCGGCCGGGACCGGAGGCGTCGGCCCCGGAGGCATGGCCACCGCCGCCGCGACCGGGGCCGGGGCCGGGCCGCCCGCCGTCAGCTGGGCCGGTGCCGCGTCCTGCACCGCGCCCGGCGCGAGCCGCTGGCGCCGACGGCGGATCAGCAGCTGCACCTCGTCCGCCGCCGACCGCGCCGTGCGCATCAGCTCCGAGCGGATGAACCGCCGGTCGGTGGTGTCCCCGCCGTCGGAGAGCACCTTGGCCGTCCGGGTGGCGTGCGGCAGCACCCCGAGCACCGGCAGCCCGAGCTCGCGGGACACCTCCGCCCGCGTGTACGGCCCCTCGGCGACCAGCAGCAGCCCGAGCGCGTCCGTCCCGGTGCCGGCGGAGGCCAGGTCCTCGGCCAGGGCGGCGAGCCGGGGCCGGACCGAGCTCAGCCCGCGCAGCGTGGTGCGCACGGTCGCCACCACCGCGTCAGCGCGGCGGGCCAGCACCGCGCTGTGGCCGGTGGCGCCGGAGCGGCCGAGGTCCACGATGACGTCGTAGCCCTGCTGCTCCACTCCGTGCAGCAGGTCCGCGAGCGGCTCCCAGGTGTAGGCGAGGCCGGGCGCCTGGGTGGGGTCGGTCAGCCCGGGCAGAAGCAGCCGTTCGGCGTTGCCCTCGGGCGAGAGGTCGATGAGCTGTTCCCAGATGGTTCGGGCGAGCAGCCCGCGCCGGTCGGCGACGGCGAGGTTGCGCAGCCCGTACACCGCCTCGACCCGCCCCTCCAGGGCGCCGGCGAGCACCGCGCCGCCGTCCGGGTCGGCCTCGACCAGCAGGACCCGCCGACCGGGCGACAGCGGCCAGGACAGCAGCAGCGCCAGGGCGGTGGTGGTCGCACCCGGCGCACCCGGGCCGCCGACCACCGCGATCACGGCCATCAGGCACCGCCCGTCGGTGCCGGGGCCCCGGGCGTGCCGCCGCCCGGGGTGGCGGCACCCGGCGTGCCGGGCGCACCGGCGGCGGCCGAGGGCGCACCGCTCGGCGCCGGGGCCGGGGCGGCGCCGGGCCCGCCCGTCGCCCCGCCGCGCGGCGCGAGCAGCACCTGGATGCGCCCGCTCGCCACCCACTGCGCCAGCCGGGGTCCGTCCGCGGTGCCGACCGCCACGTCGATCACCTGGCTGCCGTCGGTGTCCACCCGGCCGACGGTGATGACGGTGGCGGGCAGGGAGTCGGCCCGGCCGTTGTCGGGGGTGAAGACGATCACCAGCTGCACGCCGGGCTGGAGCCGGCTGGCCGGCAGCTGGCTGCGCTTGGCCGACACCCCGACCACGATCTGGCCGGGCTGCACCGACAGGCCCTGCGCGAGGTCGGAACCGGTGAGCATCGCCCCGCGCTTGAGGTCGGTGGCGGCCCGCATGCCGACCGCCCTCGCCCGGTCCTGGGCCGACACCGGGTGCAGCGCCGGGTCCCCCGCGATCCGGGCGATCACCAGGTCGTCCTCGGTGATCACCTGCCCCCAGGGCACGTCCCGGGCCAGCGCCAGCACCGCGACCCGCTGGCCGGTGCTGTTGTAGAGGACGGCCCCGCCCAGCCCGCCGGCCGCGATCAGCGCGACCGCCATCGCCAGCACCGCCGGGCGGCGCCGCCGCGCCCGCATGGTCCGCCCGGGAGCGTGCGGCACCGCCCGTCCCCGGCCCTTGCCCGGGCCGCCCTGCTCCGGCTGCTCCGGGAGTGCCACGGACGCCGCCGCGCCCGCGGAGGTGCCGGATCCCGGCGTCGCGAACGTACGGTTCTCCACCGGGTTCCGCCCTTCCCTCGTTCGTCTCTGCTCGTCTGGCTGGTCAGTGTGCGCATCGCCGCACCGGCGCGGTCAGTCGATCGCGGTCGGTCGATCGCGACCGGGTGGTAGCGCCCGGTCGGGCGCGCTCAGTTGAGCACCTGCATCTCGGCGACCCTCAGCTCGAAGGGCTTGCTGCTCTGGTTGATGCCCTTGATCGTGAACTTCCGCGGGTTCGACCCGCCGGTGACCACGACGTCGGCCGCCCAGTGCATCGTCACCGTGGCGCTGAAGACGCCGTTCTTCTCGCCGGCCGAGCTGGTCCCGAACTCGTAGCCGCAGTCCGGGGACTTCGCGCCGCCGTACTTGGGGTCGTACGGCGTGCCCGGCGTGGTGCAGGAGGTCTGGAGGCGGTCGCCGAAGCTCCAGTCCGCCTTCACCAGCCGGGGCGTGACGGTGACCGAGATCCCGCCCACCGACGCGTTGCCGGGCGCGGGCAGCGCGGCGCCGTCCGCCCAGAGCCAGACCGGGGCGTGGACCACCGCCGTGTTCTGCGGCGCGGCCCGGCCCACCGGCGCGCCGAAGCGGACCTTGTCGTAGGCGTCCTGGATGGCCGTGGCCTCCGCGTTGACGGTCTGCCCGTCCGGCGCGGTCTTCTCGAAGACGATCTCGGCGCCACCCATGCCCCCGTCGGTCTGGGCGCAGACCTTCGTGTAGAGCGCGCCGTCCTTGGGGTCGTTGCCGCCCCACTCGGGGGCGCCCGCGGGCGGCGGGTTGTCCAGCGGGCGGAAGTAGCAGCCCAGGCTGTTGCTGAACCAGCCGAGCGCCGGGTCGTGGCAGGCCCACGGGACCTCGTGGTAGCCGCACAGCTGCGGGCCGGTGGCCGAACCGCCGCCGCCACCGCTCGGCTTCGATCCGCCGGGCGCCGGGGTCTTCCCGCCGGAATGGGCGTCCGCGCAGATCACCGACGGGGAACACTGCTCGGCCCCGCCGCTCGGCGGTTCGTCCGCGGTCGCACTCACCGCCGAGGACAGCAGCAAGCCGGCCGACATCGACACGGCGACCGCGATTCGCCGGGCCGGTTTCCGCGTGCCGTTCAGCATGTCCGGTCCACCTCCCGTTTGAAGTCGTAGATCAACCAATGTGCTTGGAACCAGCGCAGGGAAGCGGTTCCGACGTACCGGTTCAGACGCGTTCCGGGATCCTTGGCGGCCCCGGTGACGGCGTCGACGCGGTGCCAGTCCGACACGTCGACGCAGTCCTCGATCACGGCGGTCTGCGGATCGGCTTTCAGATCAATGGCCTTGACCACGGGGGAATTGCGCGGTGTTCCGGTCATCACCGCATTGGCGTCGCGCAGTTGCCGGAGGCTGACGAGGCCGTCGGACAGCGCCCGCCCGGAGGAGAGCTGCTCCAGTCCGTAACCGTCCGAATCCGACCGCCCGAAGACCTCGGCCTGGGCCTGCCACCAGTCCTGATAGACCTTCAGTGCGAGCCGCCCCATCGCGCCCTCCGGGCCGCTGGTCGGCGCGATCGAGCCGTTTACCGAACCACCCGAAGGAGTTAGCGGGTTCACTCCCGCGACGGTGGGAGCGGCCGACCCGATGCGATCGACGGAACCGCCCGCACCACCGCCCGCGCAAGCGCCGAGCAGCAACACCAGAACCGCCCCACCGACCCCAACCGCCCCAGGGCGCAACACATTTCCGCGCTGCCGCATGGCCCCACCTCATTGCGACCGACCAGATCCGCGATCCACGGCCGCCAGGAGAATTCCGCCGTCCCGCCGGTGTTTCCGCTGAGGATCGATTCTTCGCCAACCCACCCCATCACGGCAACACCTCAGGCCCCCTGACCTTACGCGGAAGGCGGTTCCGTCGGGGCACTTTCCCGCCACAGAACGGCCAACAGTTCTTCGGAAAGCGACAATCCGGCCAATGCGCCCCGAACCGCGGCCCGATTGCGCATCAGGAGCCTCCCGGCGTGCGGCGGAACGAGCAGGCGCGCGCCAGGCGCACCCGAACTACCGGCCGGTTCCCCACCGTCCGTCAGCGCGGCCACGGCCGGCTGGAGATCGAGCGGGGCGACGGCCGCGGGGGCACCCGGGACGCCCTGCTGCAGGACGGTGGTCAGGGCCCGGCTGAACGAGCCCTCCCCGCCCGGCAGGACGGCGTCCCGGCCGCGTCTGCCCGGGGCGTAACGGCTGCCCGGGCTGAAGCGGCCGATCCGGCCCCACAGCGGGACCCTCGAGTAGCTCAGCAGTTCGCCCGCGCCGTCCTCGCCGCGCTCCAGCGCCGCCCAGGCGTCCCGGTCGACCGCCGCGTCGACCAGCAGCAGCGCCTCCTCCTGGTCCCCGTGCACCATCGCGCTGACCACCCAGTCCCAGGCGAGGCCCCGGCGGTAGGCGTTGTCCGGGGTGCTGCCGGCGGTGACGAGGGCCAGCCGGCGCCCGCGCGGATCGGCCACCAACTGGCCGACCAGGCAGACCAGCAGCCAGCGGCCGGGGTGCTGGGCGGCGTCCCGTACCGCGGTGAGCATCGCGTTGGCGTCCGCGTCCGGCGGCACCGCGGTGACCCGGCAGCCGGCCGCGCCGGTGTCGAAGCACATCCCGGGGAGCACGTCGGCGAGCAGCCGGGCACCGTCCGGCGCGAGCGCCGCTCCCCCGAAGGCCCGGTCGGGCCCGCCGTCCGCCCCGATCACCACCAGATCGACCCCGCCCGCCATCCGGCCGTCCCCCTCCTGCACCATTTCTCCACCCGCCGGGCAGGCTACCGCCCCGAACGGCCGCCGACGGGGCTCCCGGCCCGTCCGCTCAGGGACCATGGGCCCTATCGACGCGCGCGCCGACCGAGGACGATCGGACGCATGGAGCGTGAGGACCGTGTGGAAACCCTGAGCGAGGCCGAGTGCCTGCGGCTGCTCAGCACCGTGCCCGTCGGGCGCGTGGTGTACACCGAGCACGCGCTGCCGGCCGTCCTGCCGGTCTCCTTCGAGGTCCTGGACGGGCGGCTGGTGCTCGCCGTACGCCGGGGAAGTGCCACCGCGCGCGGGCTCGACGGCACGGTGGTGGCCTTCCAGGCGGATCTGCTGGACCCGGTCACCCGCACCGGCTGGAGCGTCCTGGTGCACGGGCGGGCCGACGTGGTGAGCGACCCCGAGCAGGTCCGGCGGGTGCTGCGCTCCGGCCTGCGGCCCTGGGTCGGCGATCCGGAGCCGCTGTTCGTCGCGCTGGTGCCCGAACTGGTCAGCGGCCGCCGCCTGTTCCCCACCGGATCCGGCGGGGTGGGCCGCCAGGCCCGGCGGCCGATGGGCGCGGGGCCGATGGGCGCGGGGCCGATCAGCGCCGGTCCGTGGGCGTCCGCCCCGTGAACACCGGGCCCGTGAACGCCAGGCCCGCGAACAGCGGTTTTCCGTTCGGCTCCTGACAGATACCGATGGGTAGGCATACGCTTCCGGCGTCCTGATCCCTCCCCGGGTCCGTCCCCACCAGGAGCGCACCGTGACGACCTTCGCCTCCCTCGCCGAGCTGACCGCCGCCGTCGGCACCGAGCTGGGCACCAGCCAGTGGCACACCGTCGAGCAGCGGCAGATCGACCTGTTCGCCGAGGCGACCGGCGACCACCAGTGGATCCACGTGGACCCGGAGCGGGCCAAGGAGAGCCAGTTCGGCTCGACCATCGCCCACGGCTACCTGACCCAGTCGATGATCCCGGTGCTGGCCAAGGAGTGCTACGCCGTCGAGGGCGTGCGGATGGCGCTGAACTACGGCTCCGACAAGGTGCGCTTCCCGGCGCCGGTGCCGGTGGGCACCGCGATCAGGGCCACCGCCGAGCTGGTCTCGGCCACCGAGGTGCCGGGCGGGGTCCAGGCCGTGGTGCGGTTCACCGTGACCAGCGAGCACAGCGCCAAGCCGCACTGCGTCGCGGAGACGATCACCCGCTTCTACGCCTGACGGCGAGCGGCCCTCCGGCGAACGGCCCGACGGGCGCTCGGGCCCGGGCCGGGCGGGGCCCGCCCGAGACGGTCCGCGCCGCTTCCCCGGTACGCCGATTGGACCGCACGGGGCTCTCCACCAGGTCCGGACGGCCCACGGCGAGTAATCTCCGACGAGATGGTTGTCGTATCGCAGCGGCCCCACCCGCCGCAGCGCTGCGCGCCCCGGCCCGCCCGGTAGCCGTGCCCGTCCCTGGAGGAGCCGTGCCCCGCCGCCCCGTCCCGTGGTTCTCCCGTCTCGCCGGCCTGACCTCGCAGTTCGCGCCACCGCCGGCGGGCGCCGCCACCGAACGCGCCGTCCCCGGCCTGGCCGGACTGCCCCGGGCCGCCTGGCACCGGATCCGCACCGACGCCTTCGGCGCCGAGCCCCGGGGCGAACGGCTGGCCCGGATCCGCCGCTCCCCGCAGTTCGCCGACGGCGCCTTCCGCAATCCGGTGCCGACCCGCCGCCTGGTGTACGAGCGCAGCCCTCTGGAGATCACCCGCGCCCAGCTGACCGGGGACAAGGCCCGCCGGGCGCCGGTCGCCGCCGTCCCGGTGCACCGGCTCCTCCCGGACGACCTGGCCGCACCGCCGGACTCCGGTCTGCGGCTGACCTGGCTGGGCCACGCCACGGTCCTGGCCGAGATCGGCGGACGGCGGGTGCTGCTCGACCCGGTCTGGGGCGAGCGCTGCTCCCCCTTCTCCTGGACCGGGCCCAAGCGGCTGCACCCGGTGCCGCTGCCGCTGTCCGAACTCGGGCCGGTGGACGTGGTCGTGGTCTCGCACGACCACTACGACCACCTCGACATGGGCACCGTGCGGGCACTGATCGGAACGGACGCGGTGTTCGCCGTCCCGCTCGGGGTCGGGGCCCACCTGGAGCACTGGGGCGTGCCGGCCGGGCGGATCGTCGAACTGGACTGGTGGGAGTCGGCCGAGGTCGCCGGGCTGACCCTGACCGCCACCCCGGCCCGCCACTACTGCAGCCGCGGGCCGCGCACCAGCGCGCTGTTCCTGTGGGCGTCCTGGGTGGTGGCCGGCGGCGGGCAGCGGATCTTCCACAGCGGGGACACCGGCTACTTCCCCGGATTCGCCGAGATCGGCCGCCGGTTCGGCCCGTTCGACGCGACGATGATGCAGGTCGGCGCGTACAGCGACTTCTGGCCCGAGGTGCACATGACCCCGGAGGAGGGCGTGCGGGCGCACCTGGACCTGGGCGGCGAACTGCTGCTGCCGATCCACTGGTGCACCTTCAACCTCGCGCTGCACCCCTGGGAGGAGCCGGCCGAGCGGGTGGTCGCCGCCGCCCAGACGCTCGGCGCCCGGCTCGCGGTGCCCCGGCCCGGCAAGCCCTTCGAACCCGCCGCCCCGCCCGCCCTGCGACTGTGGTGGCGCGCCGTCGCCACCTCCCCGCGCGGTATCTCGCCACTGACCGACGAGCGGACCGAGGAGGAGGAGGCGGCGGCGGGGACCGCCGAGGGGCGGGCGACCGGTGCGGCCGGGGCGCGCGAACAGACGACGACTTTCAGCGAACAGATTTCGAAATCTGTTCGCTGAAAGCTGTTCGCTGAAGCTCTGTTCGCTGAAGCTCTGCGCTGGAAAGCCCTCCCGAGCCCCTCGGCCCCCCTCGGCCCCCCTCTGCCCCTCGGCCCCACTCAGCCCCCGAGGACGTCCCGCAGGGCCCGCGCCTCCTTGACCACCCGGCCCGAGCCGCCGCGCTCGGCCGCCGCCGTCACCTCGGCGACCGGCCCGCGGGCCGCGGTGCGCCGGGCGCAGTCGGTGGCGAGTGCGATTAGGTCACCCAGCCCGCGGGTCGACGGATCGGCCGTCCCGAGCAGGCCTGGCAGGGCCGGCCCGAGCACCGACCAGACCGTCGCCCGGGCGCCGGTCTCGGCCGCCATGGTGAGCGCCGCCGCCAGCCGGGCGGGCATCACCGTGCCGCAGGCCACCAGGGCGCCGAGCTCACGACCGAGCAGCGCGCCGTCCAGGTCCCCGCGCGCGGCGAGCACCAGCAGGGCGTCCACCGCCGCCGTCCGGTCCTCGCCGTGCCGGGCGCCCAGGCCGTACGCCAGCGCCAGGTGCAGCGCCAGCCCGGCCGGGCCGCCGGCCTCGGCGAGCAGCGGCAGGTGGCGGCCCGCGCCGCGCTCGTCCCGGTCGGCGCCCTCGGCGAAGGGGTCGAGCCAGCGCGCGGCCAGCTCCTCCCGGTGCCAGGGGAGCATCGCGAACCAGTGCGCGACGGGCCGCCAGCTCCAGTCGTACACCGTGCGGGCGCGGGCCACGCTGGGCTCGGTGCCCTCCAGCAGGGCCCGGAACTCGCGCGGGAGCCGCTCGCGGCCCGGCCCACTCGGCCCGCTGCCGATGCCGGGCTGGGAGACGGCGATCCGTTCGATCTCCTCCCACCAGCGGTCCCCGTGCACGTTGGTGCGCCGCAGCCCCTTGCCAGGGGCGAACAGCACCCGCTCGGACGGCTGCCCGGGCAGTCCGCCGGTGCGCAGCCAGTGCGCCAGCCGGCGACCGACCGGGGAGGTGAGGTCCTCGGCGGCCCGCAGCACCGCCGCGTCGGCGGGGCCGACCCGCAGCAGGGCCTGGGAGAGGTCGGCCTGGCCCGGCGTGACGTCCGCCGCCTCGTACCCGGCGAGCCGCTCGACGAGCACGGCCGCGTCCAGGGCGCCGGTGGCGTCGGTCGGGGTGGCGAGCAGGTACGGCAGCCGGGCCTGGACGACCTGCCCGGCCACCTCCTCCAGCCGCGCGGCGAGGACGGCCCCGTGCACGGTGGTGCGCGGTCCGCGCAGCTTGGCGCGGCCCTTGCCGCCGATGTGGTCCCAGAGCTTCCACTGCGGCGCGCCGTCGGCCACCCCGGCCACCACGTGGAGGATGTCCCGGGGTGAGCAGTCCCCCCAGCTGGTCGGGCCGTGCCACGGGTGCACCCGGCGGACCGGCTCCACCGCCTCGGCCAGGGCCGCCCGGTCGAGGTGGCTCAGCCGGACCAGCCCGTCCAGCACCCGCTCGAAGTCCGCGACACCGGGCTCGCGGGCGGCGAGCAGGGCGGACAGCTCCTCCGCGAGTTCGCCCGCCGAGCCGATCGGCGCGCCGAGCGGACGCGGTTCGGGAGCCGGCGGCAGGAACTCGTTCCACCCGGTGTCCGGGTCGTCCTCGTCCCCTCCGACCGGCGCGCCGAACAGCTCGCCGGCCCGCCGGTGGTGGGCCGGGTTCAGCGCCCCGGCCGCGGAGCGCAGGTCGGCCAGGACCGCCTCCCCCGCCGTCTTCAGGTGCCGGGCCACCACGTTCAGCGCCCGTTCCTGGAGGGCCGCGTCCGGATGTCCGAAGGCATCGGCCGCGGCCAGGACGACCGGGCCGGAGCGCTCGGGCGCCCGCCGGGCGGCCCTGTCCAGCCAGGCCAGCTGGGCGCGGACGAGTTTCTTCTCGGCCCGGAAGAGCACCACCGCCGAGGCCTCGGTGAGCACCTCGGGCTCGATCAGGCCGGCCTCGTCCAGCCCGGCGAGCACCTCCTGGGCGTGCCCGGCGAGCGTCGACAGACCGTCCAGGAGTGCCACCACGTCCCGTACCCGGGCCGTGTACTCCTCGGGCGTCGGGTCGAGCGCCCGCAGCACCTCCAGGAAGGCCCGCTGGTCGGCCGCCTTGCCGCCGCGCAGCAGCCGGGCCAGGCAGCGGTCGAGCAGTTCGACGCGGTCGACGACGCCGGCGGCGGCCAGTTCGCCGATCGCCTCCGTCCAGACGTCGCCGGGGCGCGGGCTGAGCCGGAAGGTCAGCGGCCAGCTGACGTCCGCGAGTTCGAACAGCTCGGGTATCAGTACCGGAGCGAAGGCGTCCCGGCGCAGCGTCTCGGCCAGCGTCGGACGCGGGCCGCCGGTGTCGTTGGTGTGGTCCATCCAGCTCCGGACGAAGGCCTCGCCGCGCGGCACCTCGCAGCCGGTGCGCCGGACCACGGCCTCCATCACGGGGTACATCGACGAGCCCCAGTTCCGCACCGGCCGGGCGGCGAGCCGGGTGACCACCTCGACCTGCCACTCCACCGGCTGGGCCTCGACGACCTGGTGCAGCACCGAGTTCCGGGCCCAGTTGCGGCTGCTGAAGTCGCTGCCGGCCAGCCAGGTCGCGGCGGCGGCGGGGCCGGCGTGGCAGCCGGCTCCGGCCACCAGCAGCCTGCCCCTGATCTCGGCCGCCTCCCGCGACCAGTCCTGGCGCAGTTCCTTGCGCAGTTCCTTGAGGGCGGGCAGGCAGGCCCGCCGCTGGGCCGCGTCCAGCGCGGCCAGCAGCTCCGGTATCCGCGCCAGCCGCCCCGACCGGACGGCCTTCAGCAGCTCTTCGACCGGCCCCTGCCGGTCGGCACCCGGCGTCGTGTTCACGCTCCGGCCCCCTTCGCCCCCGCGATCCCGGCGGCCCCCGCGGCCGGGGCGTCCCCGGCATCCGACACACCCCGCCCGATCGCCGAGGCCCCCGCCCCGGAGTCCCCGGCGGCCGACTCCCGCACCATCCCGACCGCCAGCGCGTGCTTGCACGGCCCGCGCCCGCCCCGGTACTTGCCCCACCACAGGCAGGTGCAGCCGAGCCGCCCCGACTCGTCCCTCCGCACCCGCTGGATGTGGTCGTCCACCGTGACGACGGCTGTCGCCCCGCCCTCCTCCAGCCGTACCGCCCCGGCCTCGACCAGTGCCCGGGCGGCCCGCAGCCGGGGGTTGGCCGCCTCGGCCCGCCCGGCGTCGTACGGGAGCTGCCGGTGGAAGTAGGCGGCCTCGGCGGTGTCGTAGCCGATCTGACCGGCGGTGCCCAGCCGGGTGAGCGCGGCGCGGACCCGCTCGGGACTCAGCCCGGACTGGTCGGCGAGGTCCCCGACCTCGATCCGGGGCTCCCAGGCCAGCAGCACCGCGATCAGCTCGGCGTCCCGCTCGGCCGCCGCGGTGGCGAGCGAGTCCAGCACCCCTCCCTCACCGGAGAAGCCCCGGGCGGCGTTCGGTGACAGCGTCAGGGTGAGCCGCATGCCGGGCAGCACCGCCTCCCAGGCGGAGGCGGTCGGCTCCCCGGTCGCCACCGGCCCGTACACGCGCAGGGCGAGGGCGTGCCGCAGCACCCGCTGGAGCGCCGCCAGCCGCTCGGGCCCGGGCAGGCAGACGGCGCCCGGGACCGGCCGGGTGGTCGGCCGCAGCGCCTTCCCGGCCGGGACGACCCAGCCGACGGACGCCCGGCCGCCGCGCCCGGCCCGGGGCAGCGAGCGCAGGAACCGGACGGCCTCGGCGGCGGGCAGTTCGGCGCGCGGCTCGAAGCCCGCGGCGATCACCTGGGTCTCGGCGAAGCCGCGCAGCCAGCGCTCCGGCAGCGGGACCTTCTTCTCGACCAGCGGGCCGTCGAAGGTGGTGACCTCGAGCGCGTCGGGCCCGACCGCGAGGTGCAGCGGGTCGGTCGGGCCGATCCTGGTCAGCGCCTCGCGCAGCGGGTTGTTGACGTCCACGTTGGTGGTGCCGTGGCCGATCTCGTCCCCGTCGAGCCCGGCCCCGAGCACGTCGAGCCGGGCGTAGACGCCGCAGCAGCCCGAGAAGGACTCGAAGCGCAGCCGGTCCCCGTTGGCGGTGACCACCGGGTCGAGCGAGGCGCGCAGCTGCGGCTGGTAGTAGCGCGCGGCCGCGACGTCCGCGACCGCGAGCAGCGCCGCGGCGGCCGGTGCCGGGTCGGCCAGGAAGCCCGCGAAGAAGCGCGGGTTGGCGGCGGCGCCGAGCGGGGTGGCGCCGCCGGAGGTGGCCAGGTCGAGGCGCCGGCCGTCGGCGCCGTCCAGGACCGCCGACGGGCGCAGATAGGCGTACGCGTGCGCGGATTGCGTCATGCCGGGCACGCTAGGTGAGGGCACTGACAATCCCTCGGGCCGCCCTCGGGCCGACCCGATGAATGGAACGTGTTCTACGTCATTCCCATGGCCTGGGGGCGGCGTTACCCAGGTCACACCACGGCACGGTTGGCTTCTGCCACTATGGCTCCGTGACCGACCTCACCGAACCGTACGTCCGGGCCGAACGGCACCCCCGGCCGGCCTCCCCGTTCGCCGAGCTGCTGCAGATCGAGCGGCTGGACGAGAACACGTTCCGGGGGCACTGCCACGCCGGTTCCCCGACGCGCACCTTCGGCGGCCACGTCGCCGCGCAGGCGCTCGTCGCGGCCGGGCGCACCTGCGGGGACCGGCGTCCGGTGCACTCGCTGCACGGCTACTTCCTGCGGCCGGGCTCCCCGGCCCGCCCGATCGACTACCTGGTCGAGCGGGTCCGCGAGGGCACCTCGTACACCACCCGCCGGGTGACGGCGGTCCAGAAGGAGAGCGAGATCTTCACCCTCTCGGTCTCCTTCAAGCACCCCGAGCCGGCCGCCGACCGCCGGCGCTCGGTCCCGCCGCTGCCCCGCCCCGAGTCGCTGCCGAACGCCGTGGCCCGGCTGCCTGAGGAGGTCCGCCGGGCGCTCGCCGCCTCCGGTGGGTTCCGCGACCTCGACCTGCGGTTCGTCCCGTCGGACACCCCGGGGCTGCCTCCGGTCGTCCCCGGGCTGCTCCAGCAGTTCGTCTGGATGCGCACCGCCTCCCCGCTGCCGGACGACGACCAGCTGCTGCACGCCGGCGCGCTCACCTACCTGTCCGACCTCACCCTGGCCTCCACCGTCGGGCTGGACGTGCAGCCGAACTTCTTCCAGCGCACCGAACCGCCCCGGCTGCTGATGGCCTCGCTGGACCACGCGATGTGGTTCCACCGCCCGTTCCGGGCCGACGAGTGGCTGCTGTTCGCCCAGCGCAGCCCGTCCTCCTCGGACGGCCGGGGCCTGGCGCTCGGCGAGTTCTACGACCTCGACGGCCGGCTGGTCGCCTCCGCGGTCCAGGAGGCGCTGGTCCGCGACCCCTCGTGACGCCCGCGGCAGCCCGATGGCTCCCCGGCGAACGCAAGGGGGCCGGACGGCGTCATACTCCTGAGCGGCCCCGGCCCGTATCATGGTGCGGGTGACCAAGGTTGACCTGTCACCACGGCCGGTGGAGGCGATGTCTCCGCGTCAGCTCGAACGCCGCGAGGGCCTGATCGCGGCCGCGCTCGCCCTGGTGAACGAGATCGGCGTCGAGCGGATGCAGATGAAACAGGTCTGTGAGCGGTCCGGAGTCGCCCTGGGGACGGCGTACCGCTACTTCTCCTCCAAGGACCACCTCCTGGCCGCGGCGATCGCCGAGTGGCATCGCCTGTTGCTGGCCGATCTGGTGGCGGAGCTGCGCGGGCCGAGGGCCGGACTGGGGGCGACGGACCGGGCCGTCCGGTTCGTCCGGGGCGGGATGCGCGCCTACCAGCGCCAGCCCGAACTGGCCCGGCTGCGGGTGGCCGTCGCCGCCTCCACCGACCCGTTCGCCAGCGAGGCCCTCCAGGGCATGGCCCGGGCCGACAGCACGGCCCTGCAGGCGGTGACGGCCGAGGTTCCGGCCGCCGCGAGCGACCTGGTGCGGCACATCGTCGCCCACGCCTGGCAGGGCGAGCTGACCGCCTGGGTGACCGGCCGCACCACCCTGGGGGACGCCCGGCGGCGCCTGGAGGACGTGGTGCGGCTGGTGCTGAACCCGTACGAGACGCGGTACCCGGCCCCGTACGAGGTCCAGTCCACCGGCTGAGCGCCCGCCGGCGTTCCGGGCCGGCCGACCGGCCCGGAGCGCCGCCGCGGTCAGGGCCCCTTCGCGGTCAGACCGCCGTCACCGGGTGGGCCACCACGGCACCGAACAGGTAGCCCTCCCGGTTGAACACCTCCCGCTCGGGCTGGGTGTTGCCCCGGCGGTCCGTCGCGCGGGCGCGCAGCTCGTACGGGCCGGGCCGCCCGGGGCGCCAGCCGATGCTCCAGCGCGTCCAGCCGTCGGCCCGCGGCTCGTCCCGCAGTTCGGCGCGCCGCCAGGTCCGGCCACCGTCGGCGCTGAACTCGACCCAGCGCACCGCCGCCGCCCCGGACCACGAGCGCCCGTGCAGCCGGTGCTCCCGGTCCGCCGCCAGCCGCGCGCCCACGGCCAGTTCGAAGGCGCTCTTGACCACCTGGTCGGTGAGCGGGGCGCCGCCGCCGGGCGGGTGGTCCGGCCCGAACATCCGGTAGAAGTCGGTGTTCCACGGCGAGTACAGCGGCCGGTCGGCGACCTCCATGGTGCCCAGCCACTTGATCGAGGCGACGCCCACCCAACCGGGCACCACCAGCCGGGCCGGGGCGCCGTGGTCCGGGGTCAGCGGCTCGCCGTTCATCTCGTACGCGACCAGCACGTCGTCCAGCGCCTTGGCGATCGGCAGCGGGCGGCGCACCGGACCGTAGTTGGTGCCGCCGGTGACGTAGTCCGGGTCCAGGCCGGTGGGCAGCACGTCCACGGCCGCCCCGGTCAGCCCGGCGGCCCGCAGCACCTCGGCCAGCCGGACGCCCCGCCAGCTCGCCGAGCCGACGCCGCCGAGCCTCCACGGCGTGCCCGGGACGGTCTGGCCCTGCTGCCCGAGGTAGTAGCTGCGGGCGTTGCCGGCGCACTCGATCAGCGCGCTGATCCGGGTGGACGGCAGCGCCCGCAGGTCCGCCAGACCGAACTCGACCGGGTGCTGGGCCGTCGGCGCACCGCGCAGGCCGCTGCCGAAGAGCTCGAGGCTCCAGGTGTCGGGGTCGATCAGCGGGGTGCTGGTGTGGTTGCGGACGAAGAACCGCTCCACCGGCACGTGGCGGCCGAGGGCGGCGCCGCCGTCGGCGTCGCGGAAGGCGTCCCAGCGGGTCTCGGCGTTGGTGTCGTGCCGGACGAACCACTCGGCGGGCAGCGGCTTGACGATCCCGGGCAGCGACTCGGGCGCCCCGTCGGCGGCCGCCCGGCCCGCGGTGAGCAGCGGGACGGCCGGGAGCGGCGCGGCGAGCAGCGGGACGGCGGTGACCGCCCGCAGCAGCGTCCTGCGACCCATCCCCTCGGAGCGCGCGCCCTCCCGCGCGCCCTCCCGGACGTCCTGCGCGCCCGGCACCGGGGTGCCCCGCGCGGCGACGTCCCGCGCCGAGACGCCCTCCGCCGGGGAGTCCTGCGCCGCGGTGTCCTGCGTCGCGGTGTCCTGCATCGGGACTGCTTCGTTCGGAATGCGGACCTCGTCGTCCATGAACGGCGTTCCTTCCGTTTCGGAACAGGCGGCTCGGCGGTTCGCGCGGCCACGGCCGGGGCCGAAGGCCGCCGGGGCGGGCTTCGGCCTCCCGGCTCGCCCCTCCCACCGATCCGGACTCCTACCGTTCCCGCCCCCGGCGAAACCCCGGCCCGCCGGGGACGGGCCCTTGTCGGCCACCCCGGGCGGGCGGCCTGACGGGACGTAGGTCCCGAGCCGGCGCTTCCCGGCGCGCCGTCCCCCCGCTCCCGGAGCGAACTGGACATAGTGCGACATACAGCCTGTCTTCCGAGTGCGCCGAGCACGTCCGGCATGTCGAGAGGTCCATCCGATGAGCAGCCAGCCGCCCCCGCCCGACCAGCCCGCGGAGGAGCCCGACGAACCCTCCGCGACCCTTCCGGCCGACCGGGCGGTGTTCGGCATCGGCGCGGTCCTGGTGCTGGCGGTGGTCGCCTGGGGCATCTTCGCCGAGGACTCGCTCGGCCGTACCTCCGACACCGCGCTCCGCTGGGTGCTGCACAACTTCGGCTGGCTGTTCGTGGTGGCCGGCGATGTCTTCCTGGCACTCAGCGTGCTGCTCGCGTTCAGCCGCTTCGGCCGGATCCGGCTCGGCCGCGACGACGACGAACCCGAGTTCTCCACCCTCGCCTGGATCGCCATGATGTTCAGCGCCGGCATGGGCATCGGCCTGATGTTCTACGGCGTCGGCGAGCCGCTCCAGCTCTTCGCCGCCCCGCAGCCCGGCTCCGGCCTGGAGCCGCAGAGCGCGGCCGCCGCCCAGCAGGCCCTGGAGTTCTCGCTCTTCCACTGGACCCTGCACCCGTGGGCGATCTACGCGGTCGGCGGTCTGGCCCTCGCCTACACCACCTTCCGCAAGGGCCGGGGCAACCGGATCTCCGCCGCCTTCGTCCCGCTGATCGGACAGCGGGGTGCGGACGGCTGGGCCGGGCGGACGATCGACCTGCTGGCGGTGTTCGCCACCGTCTTCGGCTCCGCGACCAGCCTCGGCCTCGGCGCGCTCCAGGTCGCCGACGGACTCGGCTACATCTCCTCCGTCCGCAACACCCAGAACGCCCAGCTGGTCATCATCGGCTCGCTGACCGCCGCGTTCGTGGTCTCCGCGTTCTCCGGGGTGCACAAGGGCGTGAAGTGGCTCTCCACCGCGAACGTCGTCCTGGCCTCGCTGATCATGCTCTTCGTCTTCGTGTTCGGCCCGACGGTGTTCGCCCTGGACGCGATCCCCTCCTCGGTCGGCGGCTACCTCTCCGACCTGCTCGCGATGTCCACCCAGACCGGCGCGTTCACCGACGAGGGCTGGCTCGGCTCCTGGACGATCTTCTACTGGGCCTGGTGGCTCTCCTGGGCGCCCTTCGTCGGCACCTTCATCGCGCGGATCTCGCGCGGCCGCACCATCCGGCAGTTCCTGCTCGGCGTACTGCTGGTGCCCAGCGGAGCGACGGTCGTCTGGTTCTGCGTGATGGGCGGCACCGCGATCCGGCTGGTCACCACCGGCGCGGCCGACCTGGTCGCGACCATCCCCCAAGGCCCGGAGGCCTCGCTGTTCGAGATGCTGCGCTCGCTGCCGCTCGGCTCGGTGACCAGCGTGGTCGCGGTGCTGCTGGTGATGACCTTCTTCATCACCAGCGCCGACTCGGCCTCGCTGGTGCTCGGCTCGCTCTCCAGCCGGGGCTCGCTGCATCCGCGCACCTGGCTGGTGGTGGTCTGGGGCGTGCTGATGGGCGGGGTCGCGGCGGCCCTGCTGCTGGCCGGCGGGCTCACCGCGCTCCAGAACGCGACGATCCTGGTCGCGCTGCCGTTCGTGGTGGTGATGCTGCTGCTGTGCGTCTCGCTGGTCAAGGAACTCCGCGAGGACCCGGCCGCCGCACCGGCCCGCTTCCACCCGCCGCACGGTCTGCGGGACGCCGTCCGGGAGGCCGTCGGCGACTCGGGAAAGCGCCGCTGACCAGCGCATACGCCCCGCCCGGCGACGGATGGGGCGTATGCGGCCAACCGACGCCCAACCCCCGTCCGGACTTCACCCCCGCGTACCGACCGTTCACACCGCCCTGGAAACCTCCCTGTCATGAACGCCAGCCCTCAGGCGCCCTACCAGGACCCGCGCTTCCCCCTGCCCCAACGGCACCGCCGGCTGCTCGCCGTCACCGCCGTCCTCGCCTCCATCGCCCTCGGCACGCTGGGCGTCGGCGCCACCGTGGAGACCGTCGAACACGGCCCCCTCGCCACCGCCTCCGCCAGCAAGTAGCACCCGCCCGACCACAGGGGCGACCTGCCCCGCCCAGCACCGCGGTCCACACCCCGGACCCGGTGCATTTCACTGCCCGCGCCCACGGCGCGGGCCGACGCGGCGACCGGGGCGTCACGCCGCCCGACGGGACGCCGCCCCTACGCCCACTGTTCGGCGCGGGGGACGGCCGGGGGCGGGATCAGCGGACCGGGGCGGGAGTGGCGGCCGGTGCCGGGGGCGGGGTGGAGGTCGGGGGCCGGGGCGTAGCGGGCGGCCGGGGGGCGCAGGCGCCAGGCCGGAGGGCGGGTGGGGTGGGGGGTGGGGGTCATCAGGGCGAGGCGGTGCAGCAGGTCGAGGGCGTCGCGCCGCAGGGCGGTGCGGTCGGCGAGGTAGCGGGCGGGGAGGCCGTACTCGTCCGCGATGTCGCCGAGGACGCCGTCTATCAGCGCGTCCGGGATCGGGACGTCGCCGGTCACCGGTTCGTCGGGCAGCGGGCGGACCTCCTCGACCAGGCGCTCGACCAGCAGCAGGGCGGCCTGGGCGAGGGTGCCGGTACCGGGGAGGGCGAGGTCGGTGAGTTCGGCGGCCGGGTCGAGCAGGGCGACGCCCTCGGCGCGCAGTTCGGCCTCCAGGCCGAGGAACTCGGCGAGCGCCGCGGGGCCGCTGAGCCGGTGCTCCCGCAGCCAGGCGCGGTGCTCCTGGGGGAGGTCGGCGGACAGGACGGCCGGTGTCTCGGCGAGCAGGCGGCGGACGGCGGTGGCGGGTTCGGCCTCGGCCGCGCGGCGGATCAGGTCGGCGGCGTCGTCGGCGAGGGCGGGCGGGCCGGCCGGGACGGCCCGGGCGAGTTCGCGGTCCACGGTCAGCACGAAGGAGTCGTCGGTCTGGTCGGCCGGCAGCTCGCCGAGCACCTGCCAGCTCGCCAACGCGGCCAGCGCCATGGCGAGGTCGGCCGGTTCGGCGGCGAGCTCGGGCGCGGCGGCGGCCATCGCGTCGAGCAGCCGCCGGTAGCCCAGCTCTTCCGGGGCGTCGACCAACAGGGCCAGCGCGAGGGCGAGTTGGGCATACCCTGCCGGGGTGAACGGCACGCCGGTGACGGGGTGTTCGAGGCGCCGGGCGGCGTCGGGGCCGAGGCCGGCCTTGCAGAGCCGGGCGTGCCAGGGGCCGACCACGAGGCGGTAGCCGAGCAGGGCGTCGAAGCGCTCGGCGAGCCAGTCGCGGTGACGGCGGATCAGCGGGAAGCCGTCGGCGTGCGGGCCGGAGGCGGTGACCAGCGGGTGGGCGAGCAGGAGCCGGGCGGCGATCCGGCGTTCGGCCGCCGGGAGCTCCTCGCCGGAACGATCCTGCGCGATCACGGTGGGCGGTGCCACCCGGGTCCGTTCGGGCCTGCGGTGCCGCCCCGGCCCGCCCGGCTTGGCACCTGACCGGACGACGGGCAGTTCGGCGTCGTCGCGCCGGGCCCGGCGCAGGCCGCCCTCGGTGCGGTCCTCGCGGGGGCGTACGGGCGCGGCCGGGTGCGCGCTGGGGCCGTGCCACCAGCTGACGTCGGGGTCGGCGGCGGGTTCCGCGGCGGCACCGAGGTGGCGGGCGGGGTAGAGGCCGAAGGAGGCGGCGCAGAGGTCGTCGGCGGTGCCGGGCGCGGCAGCGGCGAACCAGTGGGCCAGGCGCAGCAGTCCGGGGTCCGGCGAGAGCGTCGGGCCGTCGGCGGGCCCGGCTTCGCGTACGGCGAGGACGGCGTGGGCGGTTCCCCGTCCTGCCCCGCCCCTGCGCCCGTCCGGCCTGCCGGCGGCCACCCGGGTGGCGCCGACCGCGTAGTCCTGCTGATCCATGTCGGGGTCCAGACTAGACGGTGCCCGGGTCACCCGACGGCAGCAACCGCCGTCCTGAGGAAGTCTCCGCAAGAGCCCTCGAAGCGGCCGCCCGCGCTCCGCTCACCGGCCGCCCCGTCATCCGCCGCCCCCCACCGGGGTTACGCGCCGGTAACCCGCCCTTCCGCCGCCGGTCCGGCTCCTCTAGGGTCGGTCCGAAGCAGCGGACCACCGAGAGGCCACCCATGACTGTCCGGACCACCACCCGCGCCGGCCTCGGGGCACGTCTGCGCTCGGCCACCGGCCTGCTGGGCGGCTTCGCGGCCACCTCGGCGGCCCACCTGGGCGCGATCGCCTCCGGCGCCTCGGTGCTCCAGAACGCCACCAAGCCGGCCCTGATGCCGCTGCTGGCCGCGCACAGCGTGGCGGCCGCCGCGAAGGCCGGCCGCGAGGCGCCGAAGCTGCTGGCACCGGCGCTGCTGCTGAGCGCCGGCGGGGACGTGCTGCTCCAGCTGAAGAACGACCCCGCCTTCCTCGCGGGCATGGGCTCGTTCGCGGCCGCGCACGTCTGCTACGTGACGATGTTCGTCCAGCGCGGGGCGCTCACCGACCGCCGCCGCGCCCTGGTGGTCGCGGCCGCGTACGCGACGGCCTGGGTGGCCCTGGTCGGACAGCTCTGGCCGGACCTCGGGGACCTGCGCGTCCCGGTGGCCGGCTACAGCCTGCTGCTCGCCTCGACGGCCGTCACCTCGGCCGGGCTGGGCTGGCGGACCGGGCTGGGCGGCGCGCTGTTCCTGCTCTCCGACACTCTGATCGCCACCCAGCTGGCCAAGTGGCGGGAGCTGCCGGGCCATCAGTTCTGGATCATGGCGACCTATGTGCTGGCCCAGTACCTGCTGGCCGACGGCACCCTCCGGCACCAGGACCGGCTCCACCGCGAGGGCGGCGAGGAAGCCGGCGGGATCGGCGAGAGCAGCGGGAGCGCCGCTCCGCGGACCGCCTGACACGCCGCCGCGCTGCCGGTCCGGTCGGGACCCGGCGGCGCGGCCAGGGGCGCGCGGGCGCGCGGGGGCTGGGGACGTCAGGCGCCGCGCCTGCGCAGCAGCCAGAAGCCGCCGACACCGCCGGCGACCAGCGCGAGACCGCCGGCGAGCTCCGCCGGGTTCGCCGCGACCGAGCCGCCGAGGCCGGTCTGCACCGCTCCGTGCGGGGCGACCTGCTGGCCGCCGGCACCGGACTGCCCGAGTGACCCAGCCCACTCCCCCGCCGCCTCGCCCCATTCGCCGAGGCCCCGGTCAGGATTCGTCTGGGGGTTCTTGTCGGAGCCGCGGCCGGGGACGGTGGAGGCCACGGTGGTGACCGTGACGGTGGTGGCGAAGGCGCCGCCGTCCGGGCAGGTGCCGTCGACCTTGCTGTCCCCGGCGTGCTGGCCGGCCAGCCTGGCGGAGCCGCTGTGCTTGCCGTCGGGCCCCAGGGTGAGGGTCGCCGGACCGCCCTCGAACGCGGCGGAGCGGGCGGTGATGGTCTTGGCGTCGGGCTTGTCCGACTCCTCGCAGGAGACCGTGACCGTCACGGTCTGGCCCGGTGCGGCCTGGGACGGGCTGACCGAGGCCGAGCCGTCCCTGGCGGATGCGAGGGGGGCCGTCAGGCCGGTCAGCGCCGTCGCGCCGATCAGGGCGGCGGCGGCCGTACGCATGGGGCGCATGCCGGAACCTCCGGGATTCTCGGGCGCAGCCGGGGGACTCCCATGTCCACGTGGTCGATCGACTGCATCCGGTCACTCACCGACGGTAGGCACCCGCCCCGCGCTCGGCCAGCGCTCACGACCGTTCGGGTTACCACCCGTGACCCGTCGTGACGCCCGCCGAGGCGGGCCCGGCACCGGCCGCGGCGCCCGCCGTACGGCTCAGAGGTCGAGGTCCACCACGACCGGCGCGTGGTCCGAGGTGCCCTTGCCCTTGCGGGCCTCGCGGTCCACGTAGCTGTCGGAGACGGCGTCGGCGAAGGCCTTGTTGGCGTAGGTGAGGTCGATCCGCATGCCCCGGTTCTTGGGGAAGGCCAGCTGGCGGTAGTCCCAGTAGGTGTAGGGGCGGTCGTACTTGAGCGGGCGGGGCAGCACGTCCTGGAGGCCGATCTCGCCGAGGGCCGCCAGCGCCGCGCGCTCGACCGGGGTGACGTGGGTGAGGCCCTCGAAGGCGGCGGTGTCGAAGACGTCCTCGTCGGTCGGGGCGATGTTGAAGTCCCCGAGGACGGCGAACGGGCGGGAGCCGGCGGCGTCCTCGGCGGCGGCCTTGCGCAGCGCCTCCAGCCACTCCAGCTTGTACTGGTAGTGCGCGTGGCCGACCTCCCGGCCGTTGGGCACGTAGACCGACCAGACCCGGACCGGTCCGCAGGTCGCGGCGACGGCCCGCGGCTCGACCTCGGGCAGCAGGGCGCCGTCGGCGAGGTAGCCGGGCTGGTCGGGAAGGCCGCGCACGACGTCGTCCAGGCCGATCCGGGAGACGATCGCGACGCCGTTCCAGCGGCCGCTGCCGTGCGCGGCCGTCTCGTAGCCGAGCTCGCGGACCGCCTCGTACGGGAAGGCGTCGGCCGCGCACTTGAGCTCCTGGAGGCAGAGCACGTCGGGCTTGGCGCTCTCCAGCCACTCCAGGAGCTTGGGCAGCCGCGCGGTGACGGAGTTGATGTTCCAGGTGGCGATGCGGACGGTCACGGCGGGCGGCCTTCCCGGTGGTTCGGTGCGGACGGGCGTCCGGATGGACATGCGGACGGGGTGGGCCGCCCCTCACGAGGGTGGCCCACCCCGAACATACCGCCCGGCACCGACAGGCCGGCCCGATCAGCGAGTGGGCCGGACCACCGCGGCCGAGCCGCCGCCGCGTCGCACCGGTTCGGCGGCGGCCACCCAGCGGCCGTCCGGCAGCCGCTCCACGCCGGTGGCGGCACCGATCTCGCCGCCGTTGACGAAACCGTGCCCGAGTCCTTCCAGCGCGGCCCGCTCCGGCAGCGCCAGGAAGCTGGGCTCGGCCTGGGTCGTGGCGCTGTTGCGCTGGCTTGCGCGCGGAGCGGCGATGGCCTGCTCCAGGCTCAGGCCCCGGTCCAGGCGCCCGAGCAGCACCTGGAGGGTGGTGGTGATGATGGTCGCGCCGCCCGGGCTGCCGGTGGCGAGCAGCGGCTCGCCGTCGCGCAGCACGATCGTCGGGGACATCGAGGAGCGCGGCCGCTTGCCCGGGCCCGGCAGGTTGGGGTCGGGGACGCCGGGGGCGAGCGGGGTGAAGTCGAAGTCGGTCAGCTCGTTGTTGAGCAGGAAGCCCCGGCCGGGGACGGTGATGCCGCTGCCGCCGGTCTGCTCGATGGTGAGCGTGTAGGAGACGATGTCGCCCCAGCGGTCGGCGACCGTCAGGTGGGTGGTGTTGGGGCCCTCGTACGGCTCGGGGACCGCCTGGCCGGTGTCGGCGCAGGGGGCCGGGTGGCGCGGGTCGCCGGGGGCGAGCGGGCTGGTGAGCGCGTGGTCCGGGCTGATCAGGCAGGCCCGGGAGGCGGCGTAGCGCTCGGAGAGCAGTTGCTTGGTGGGGACGTCGTTGAAGGCCGGGTCGCCGACCCAGCGGTTGCGGTCCGCGAAGGAGATCCGGGAGGCCTCCAGGAAGTGGTGGTAGTACTGGGTGCCGCTGTACGCCGAGACGTCGCCGCCGTCCTCCAGGATGTTGAGCGCCTCGCCGACGGTGGTGCCGCCGGAGCTGGAGGGGGCCATCGCGTAGACGTCGTAGGCACCGTGGGAAACGTGGGTGGGCGCCTGGTCCCGGACCCGGTAGTCGGCGAGGTCGGTGGTGTCGACCCTGCCGGGGCGGGCGTTGCGGCCGGAGGCCGGGTCGACCGGCGGGTGCTGCACCGTGTCGGCGATGTCCCCGGCCAACTCGCCCTGGTAGAAGGCTTTTACGCCGTCCTTGGCGAGCAGCCGGTAGGTGGCGGCGAGGTCGGGGTTGCGCAGCACGCTGCCGGTCTCGGGGGGCTTGCCGTTCGGCAGGTAGAGCTTGGCGGTGGCCGGGAAGTCCTTGAACCGGGCGTAGTTGTCCGCGGTCTGGTTGCGGAAGGTGTCGTCCACGACGAAGCCGCCGTCGGCGATCCGCTCGGCCGGTTCGAGGTTCTGGGCCAGCGAGCGGGTGCCCCAGCGGCGCAGCGCCGCGTCCCAGGTGGCGGGGGTGCCGGGGACCCCGACGGACAGGCCGCTGGTGACGGCGTCGGCGAAGGCCAGCGGCTTGCCGTCCTCGAGGAACAGGCCGGTGTCGGCGGTGCGGCCGGCCGTCTCGCGGCCGTCGATGGTGTGCACCCGGCCGGTGGCGTGGTCGTAGTAGACGAAGTACCCGCCGCCGCCGATGCCGGAGGAGTACGGCTCGGTGACGCCCAGGGCCGCGGCCGCGGCGACGGCCGCGTCCACCGCGTTGCCGCCCTTGCGCAGCACCTCGATGCCGGCCGCGGTGGCGTCAGCGTCGACGGTGGCCACCGCCCCGCCCCAGCCCACCGCCTCCGGCACCTTCGACGGCGGGGCCGCGGCACCGGCCGGCCCGACGCTGGACCAGAGCAGTGCGGTGGTGAGTAACACCGATGGCGCGAGGCGGGTCAGAGCCCTCATCCGAGTCCTCCTGATTCGACGTCAACTCATCAGTTGTTCCACAGGAGGCATCATCCGACAACCACATCGGGGCTCTACTCACAAGTAGTTGACGCGCCGGCGCGGACGGGCCACGGGAGCCGCACCGGAGGCGGGGACGGAGGTCACGTTCCGGAGTCGATTCCGGACACATCCGATCATCTCCTTATGTGATCCATATACGGTGATCGGGTTCACCACGAAGCCACCACAAGAAGGACGCAGCTCCTCCGTGTATCCGCCGCCTCCCCCGCCCCTGCCGTCCCAGCTCCCGACACCTCACCGCCCCTGGTGGCAGCACCGGGCGGTGCACGTCGCCAGCTTCCTGCTCTTCCCGCTCGCGGCCTTCGGGATCGCCTGGAGCTGGCCCCGACCGCTCTGGCGCAAGGTCACCAGCACCGTGGTGGCAGCGTTCTGCAGCCTGGTGTGGCTCGGCGCGATCGTCGGCCCCAAGCCCGCGGACCAGACGCCCGCGCCGGCCGCGGTGGTGGCCACGGCGAGCCCGTCCGCGACCGGGACGCCGTCGGCGACCCCGACGCCCACGCCGACGCCGGATCAGACGGCGACGCAGCCGCCCGCCCCGGTCGAGACTCCGGCGGCCACGCCCACCCCGGAGCCGCCCGCACCCACCCAGGCCCCGCCCGCCCACGCCGAACCGCCCGCTCCGGCGGCGCCCCGGACCACCGCACCGGCCGCCCCGCACCCCGCCGACCCGGGCTCCGGCTCAGGGGGCTCGGCGTCGGGCGGCTCGACCACCGGCGGCAGCGGCTCCGGCGGCTCGACCACCGGCGGCAGCGGCTCCGGCGGCTCGGCCACCGGCGGGTCCGGCTCCGGCTCCGGCTCCGACGGCGGCTCCGGCGGGACGGTCCACTCCGGATCCTTCTGCTCGCCGGCCGGCGCGACCGGTGTGACCAGCAAGGGCACCCCGATGGTCTGCGGCCCCGGCAGCGACGGCCGCAACCGCTGGAAGTCGGCGGGCTGAGACCGGGCGGGCAAGGGCGCCGTGCACAGGTGCCGCGAACAACTGACAGCCGACAGCTGACAGATTTCAGCGAACAGATAACGTCATCTGTTCGCTGACATCTGAAACCTGTCGGCTGTCGGCTGTCGGCTGTCGGCTGCCCCCCTGACTACAGCGCGCTGCGCTCCACCCGCCGCCGCTTGATCGTCCGGAAGCGCCGCGCCACCTGCCGGGCCAGGTCGGCCGCGCCGACCAGGCCGGCCTCGTTGCCGAGGGCGGCGTGCACGATGGTGGCCTCCGGACGGAAGCCGCGCCCGGTGAGGGTGCGGCGGAAGGTGTCCCGGGCCGGGCCGAGCAGCAGGTCGCCCGCCTCGGAGACCCCGCCGCCGATCACGAAGCGGCCCGGGTCCAGCGCGGCGGCCAGGTTGGCGATGCCGACGCCGAGCCAGGTGCCGACCTCGTAGAGCAGCTCGGTCGCGGTCGGGTCGCCGTCCTGGGCGGCCTCGGTGACCAGCGGTCCGGTGATGCCCTCGACCGTACCGCCCGCCCGGGCCAGCAGCGGCTGCACCACCGGCGACTCCTCGGCCACAAGCTCGCGCGCGTCGCGCACCAGCGCGTTGCCGGAGGAGTACTGCTCCCAGCAGCCGCGGTTGCCGCACGGGCAGCGGTGGCCGCCGGGCAGCACCTGCATGTGCCCGAACTCGCCCGCCAGACCGTACTTGCCGCGGTCCACGTAGCCGTCCCGGACCACCGCGCCGCCGATGCCGGTGCCCAGCGTCAGCATCACCATGTGGTCCTCGCCGCGCCCGGCGCCGAAGCGCCACTCGGCCCAAGCGGCCGCGTTGGCGTCGTTCTCCACGATCACCGGGAACCGCAGCCGCTCGCTGAGCGCGTCCCGGAGCGGCTCGTTGCGCCAGTTGAGGTGCGGGGCGAACAGCACCTTGGAGCGGTCGGCGTCGACCCAGCCGGCCGCGCCGACGCCGACGGCGTGGACGTCGTGCCGGTCGGCGAGCTGGAGCACCAGCTCGACGATGACGTCCTCGACGACCTTGGGGCTCTTGCTCTTGTGCGGTGTGTCCGTGCGCAGCTTCTCCAGCACCTTGCCCTCGCCGTCCACCACCCCGGCGACCACCTTGGTGCCGCCGATGTCGACGCCGATGGTGGGCAGTCGCAGTATCCCGGCGGGCAGGGCGCGCCGGCGGCGCTCGGCGCGCGGGCCGAGGCCGAGCAGGGTGGGCAGGACGGGTGGCCGGGTGCTGCCTTGGGAGCTGGTCACGGCTTCGGACGCTCCTCACGGGAGTCGGGATCCCGGGGCTCGGAATCGCCGGGGTCGGAATCGGAAGAGCCGGACGCGGACGCCCCGGAGCCGGACGCGGATGCTCCGGAGCCGGACGCGGATGCTCCGGACGCCCCGGAGGCCGACGGCCGGGCCAGCTCGTGCGAGAGCTCGGCGAGGTCGGAGCCGCCGGCCATCTCGGTGGTGAGCTGTTCGAGGCTGATCTCGGCACGCGGGTGGCTGCCCGCCATCCGGCCCCGCTTGAGCAGGGTGAAGTGGTCGCCGACCAGGTACGCGTGGTGCGGGTTGTGGGTGATCAGCACGACTCCGAGCCCGGCGTCGCGGGCGGCGGTGACGTACTTGAGCACCACCCCGGACTGCTTGACGCCGAGCGCGGCGGTGGGCTCGTCCAGGATCAGCACCTTGGCGCCGAAGTGCACGGCGCGGGCGATCGCCACGCACTGGCGCTGCCCGCCGGAGAGGGTGCCGATCGGCCGGTCGACGTCCTGCAGGTCGATGCCCATCCGGGCGAGCGCGTCGCGGGTGGTGGCGCGCATCCCGTCGGCGTCCAGGCGCAGGCCGCCCCAGCGGCGCATGCCCTGCTCGGAGCCGAGGAAGAAGTTGCGCCAGACCGGCATCAGCGGGACGACCGCGAGGTCCTGGTAGACGGTGGCGATGCCGCGGTCCAGGGCCTGGCGCGGGGAGTCGAAGCGGACGTCCTCTCCGCCGACGGTCAGGATGCCCTCGTCGTGCCGGTGCAGCCCCGCGATGATCTTGATCAGGGTGGACTTGCCGGCCCCGTTGTCGCCGAGCACGCAGCTGATCTCGCCGGCCCGCAGGGTCAGCGAGACGTCCTGGAGCGCCCGGACGGTGCCGTAGCTCTTGCCCACGCCGTGCAGGGAGAGCAGTTCGCCCCCCGTGGACGCCGTGGGAACCGTCGAATCCTCGACCTTCATCGCGGCCCCCGCTCGGCCCGTCGCTTGACGTAGGCGTTCAGCAGCGCGGCCAGCAGCAGCATCGCGCCGAGGAAGAACTTGAACCAGTCCGGGTTCCACTGGGCGTAGATGATCCCCTTGCTGGCCATGCCGAAGATCAGCGCGCCGAGCGCGGAGCCGGCCACCGAGCCGTAGCCGCCGGTGATCAGGCAGCCGCCGATGACGGCCGCGACGATGTAGATCAGCTCGTTGCCGACGCCCTCGCCGGACTGCACGGTGTCGAAGGAGAACAGCAGGTGCTGGCCGAGCACCCAGGCGCCGAAGCCGACCCCCAGGTAGAGCAGGGTCTTGGTGCGGGCGACCGGCACGCCGACCGCGCGGGCCGCGTCCGCGTCGCCGCCGACCGCGAAGACCCAGTTGCCGAAGCGGGTGCGCAGCAACACCCAGCTGCCGACGACCAGCAGGCCCAGCCACCACCAGACGGTGGCCTTGATCGCGAGCCCGCCGATGGTCACCTCGGAGGCGAACAGCCAGCGGCAGGAGGCGAAGCCCTGCATGTCGGCGATCGACTTGGTGGAGACCGTCCCGGAGATCGCCTTGGTGACGCCCAGGTTGGCGCCGGTGAGCATCAGGAAGGTGCCGAGCGTGACGATGAAGCTGGGCAGCCGGGTGCGGCCGAGCATCCACCCGTTGAACCAGCCGATGGCCAGCGTGGTCGCCAGCGAGACCAGCACGCCGACCCAGGTCACCGCGGTGAGCTGGTACGAGACCATCGAGGAGGTCAGCGCGGCGGTGGTGACCAGCACGCCGGCCGAGAGGTCGAACTCGCCGCCGATCATCAGCAGCGAGACCGGCACGGCCATGATCCCGATGGTGGAGGCCGCGTACAGCACGGTGCCCAGCGAGGAGACCCGCAGGAAGGGTTCGGCGACGACGGCGAAGACCAGGAAGACGGCGACGGCGGCGATCAGCGAGCCCAGCTCGGGTCGGGCCAGGAGCCGGCGCAGGGCCGCCGGGCGCCCGTCGACCAGGCCGTCCCGGGCGAGGAGGTCGGGGGTGCTCACCTGGTCCCCCTCGCGACGTACTCGGCGAGCGCGTCGGCGTTGTCCTTGGTCAGGATCTGCGGGCCGGTCTCGACGGGCTTGCCGCCCCCGAGCATGTTCAGGTTGTACTTGTACAGCCACATCAGGTCGACGCCGGTGTAGCCCTGGAGGTAGGGCTGCTGGTCGACGGCGAAGCCGACGCTGCCGGACTTGAGCCCGGAGACCACCTGGGTGCCCAGGTCGAAGGTGTCCAGCTCGACGGCGCGGTGGGCGTCCTGGACGGCCTGGAGGCCGGTGGCGGCCATCGGGCCGGAGAGGGTGAGCACGGTGTCGATGGCCGGGTCGGCCTGGAGCTTGGCGGAGATCGCGGCGCGGGCGTCGGGCATGTCGACGCCGTTGACGTAGAGCACCTGGAAGGCGCCGCCGGCCTTGGACTGGGCGCCGGAGCAGCGCTGCTCCTGGCCGACGTTGCCCTGCTCGTGGATCACGCAGAGCACGTTCTTGCGGCCGCGCGAGGCCAGCTCGGTGCCGGCCGCCTGGCCGGCGGTGGCCTCGTCCTGGCCGATGTGGGTGAGCGCGCCGAACTTCTGCGAGTACTCCTGGCCGGAGTTGATGGTGATCACGGGGATGCCGGCGGCCTTGGCCTTGCCGAGGACGTCGGCCATCGCGTCGCCCTTGGCGAGGGTGACCAGCAGGCCGTCGACCTTCTGGTCGATGGCGGCCTGGACGAGCTGGACCTGGTTCTGGGTCTGCGCGTCGTTGGAGTACAGGAAGGTGATGTTGTCCTTGGCGGCGGCCTGCTCGGCGCCCTTGCGCACAGTGTCCCAGAAGGCGTCGCCGGCTCCGGCGTGGGTCACCATGGCGACCTTCCAGCGCGGGGTGGTGACGGCGCTGCCGCCGGTGGCCGCGGCCTTGGCGCGGGCCTCCTCGGCGCGTCTGCCTCCGGTACTGCTGCAACCGGCCGCGGTGACCGCGAGTGCCAGGACGGCACAGACGGGCCAGAAGCGGCGGGACGGGCGAAAGCGGGTGATGCTCATCCCCATAGTCTCCCTGCCCGGGCCGCGCGGGATCGCACCGCCTCGCCCGGCAGCCCGAACGGCCTGGGAGGTATGGTGCCCCGGGGGACCTTTCCTGGTAGTTCGCTGAACATCTGGTCCGGACGACGTCTGTCCGGGTGGCAGACTAGGCGCCGATCCGAAGGAGGTTCATCACAAGAAAGTGATGTTCCTCTCAGGTTCCGCACAGATTCGGACGGCAACCGATCATCGGCCCATCACCGTCTGATGCCATTGACGTGCGTTCGGGCGAGTGGGCCCCGGGCGGCGTGCGACCCGGATACGAGAACTCGATGGATCTGACAGGTACGCCATTCTTCCTCCTCACCGTCATCCTGGTGCCGGTGTCCATCACAGTGGCGCTGCTGTTCTGGGGAAGGGTCGGCGGCCCGCAGCCGGTACGCTACCTCACCCGAATCGTCATGATCATGTTCTGCCAGGTCACGGCCGTCCTGATGGTCTTCGTGATGGTCAACAACGCCAACCTGATCTACGGCAACTGGGACGACCTGCTCGGCACCGGCAACCACGTCCGCGCGGTGCCGGTGGTGGCACCGGTCGACCCGGCCGCCACCGCCCCGGGCCACTCCGGTGACGCCGCCAAGGAGCCGCCGAAGGTCAAGCAGAGCTTCAGCGCCGTCGACGACCCGGCGGTGCCGAAGGACGTCCAGCGGACCGAGCTCAAGGGACAGGTGTCCGGGGTCGACGGCGAGGTGCTGGTCTGGCTGCCGCCGCAGTACGACGACCCGGCGTTCAAGGACAAGAAGTTCCCCGTGGTCGAGCTGATCCCGGGCTACCCCGGCTCCTCCTCCACCTGGTACGGCACCCTCAAGGTCTCCGAGCAGCTGAAGCCGCTGATGCAGCAGGGCAAGGTCGCCCCGTTCATCCTGGTCTCGCCCCGCACCAAGCTGCTGAACAACCAGGACGCGGGCTGCACCGACATCCCCGGCAAGATCAACGCCGACGCCTGGGTCACCCGTGACGTCCCGCAGATGGTGCTGGACAACTTCCGCGCCGACCCGTCCTCGGACCGCTGGGCGATCGCCGGCTACTCGGCCGGCGCGCACTGCGCGGCCAAGCTGTCGCTGGCCCACCCCAACCGTTACCGGGCCGCCATCGCGATGTCCGGCTACAACGACCCGGCCCAGGAGCCGGACTCCCTGGTCGGCAAGGACGCCAAGCTGCGCGAGGCCAACAACCCGGTCAACATCCTGAAGACCTCCCCGCAGCCGCCGAAGGTCTCCCTGCTGGTCAGCGGCTCCAAGGGGGACGGCTACGAGGACGGCGAGGCGATCCGCGCCGCGGCCAAGGCCCCGACCACCGTCCAGGTCGAGGAGGGCACCGGCCCGCACACGACCGAGCAGTGGAAGAAGATGGTCCCGTCCGCCTTCCAGTGGCTGACCTCGATCATCCCGGTGCAGTGACCCGCCCCGGGTAGGACCGACAGCGGAAGGGCCCGTCGCGACCGGTGGTCGCGGCGGGCCCTTCCCGTACGTCCGGGCGCGGCGTCAGGCCAGCTCCAGCGCCAGGTAGAAGTCCACCCGGTCCTCCAGCCGGGAGAGGTCACGCCCGGTCAGCTCCTCGATCCGGCCGATCCGGTACCGCAGGGTGTTCACGTGGACGTGCAGCCGGGCGGCGCAGCGGGTCCAGGAGCCGTCCGAACGCAGGAAGGCCTCCAGGGTGCGGACCAGGTCCGCCTGGTGCTCGATGTCGTACGCGATCACCTTGTCCAGCAGCCGGCCGCGGAAGGCGCGACGCACCTCGTCCGGGACGGCGGCCAGCAGCAGGACGTGCGAGGCGAGCTCCTCGGGGCCCGCGACGCAGACCCGGCCGATCCGGGAGGCCGCGATCCGGCGGGCGTGCCGGGACTCCTCCAGGGCGCCGCGCAGACCGCCGGCCTCCGAGGCGGGGGCGGAGACGCCGAGGGTGATCCGGCCCTCCGAGCCGAGCCCGGCCTCCAGCGGGGCGAGCAGCTCGCGCAGGGTGTCGGCGGGCACCGGGCCCTCCAGCGCGGGCAGCACCACCACGGCGCCGGTGCCCGTCCCGGCGACCAGGGCACGGTCGGTGACCCCGCCGAGCGCCTCCTCCAGCGCCGCCCGCACGACGCCCTCCGGCAGGCCGGTGCCCTCGGCGCTGAGCACCAGCCAGGAGCCTTCCTCCGCTTGGGACTTGGGCTCCGGGCTCTCGTAGCGGGCGGCCATCGCGGAGGAGGCGTAGAGGCTGCGGCTGATCTCGGCCGGGTCGGCGTCGCGGCGCAGCAGGGCGAGCACCTCGTCGGCGAGCCGGCGGCGCAGCCGACGGCCCTCGTCGCGGCGGTGGCGCTCGGCGGCGACCAGCCGGGCCAGGTTCTCGGCGAGCTGCTGGCGCTTGGTGGTCCACTCGGTGACGTCGCCGGCCACCGCGAGCACCCAGTCGACCAGCGGGCAGTCGGGCTGCGGGGCGTCCTGCTCGCCGGACGCCGGGGCGGGCAGCAGGGAGTAGGAGCCGCCGGCCAGCCGGGCCCGGTGCGGGGGGCGGCGGCGCTGGCGCTGGGCTGCGAGGTGGGCGCGGACCAGCTGGTCGCGGTCCTGGGCGGAGAGCCGGTCGGCGGGGCCCGCGATCACCGCGCCGGTCGGGGTGAGCACCCAGCAGTCCAGGTCCAGGTCGCCGCCGAGCAGGTCCAGCACCGCGTCCAGCCCGCCGCCGCCGGCCGCCGAGACGAGCAGGCGGTGCCGGTCGACCAGGGCGGCGAGGTCGGCGGCGCGATCGGCGGAGACCTGGCGGCCGATGAACTCGGTGACGGTGCCGAAGGCGATGTCGTCGGGGACGGCGAGCAGCGGCATCCGGTGCCGGCGGCACGCCTCGACCAGGTCCTCGGGCACCGGGCCGACCTCGGCCTCACCGGCAGCCAGGGCCACCGCGCCGCCGGCCGCGAGGGTGCGCACGAAGCGCTCGGAGTCGGCCGGGACGGTGCGCCAGAGCATGCCGGTGAGCACCAGTTCGCCGCCGTGCAGGTAGCGGCCCGGGTCCTGGAGGTCCGTCGTCATCACACCGCTGACCTGCCGGTCCAGCTCTTCCTCGGCCGCGAGCAGGCGCAGTCGCGGGGCACCGGGGGCGAGCAGGTCACGGACGCGCATCCGCGGACTCCTTAACGGGGCTTGGGGGGAGGGATGAAGGGGTAACGATAGGGCCTGGCCGTGCGGGCGTCCGCCCGGGCCCGTAGCCCGCGCACCACCGCCGGACTACGGTCGTAGGTAGCACCCGGCGAACACCCGGGCTGCGAGATTCTCCTCCTTAGAGGAACGTACAGGATGCCGGGCGGGCTCACAGCCGGGGCTTCATGCCATCGGTGACTGCCAGTGGGCCGCGTCACAGCGGTTCACTGGGCGACACGCCGCCGGGCTCCCGGCGGGCGACGACTTGAGGAGACACCCGCATGGAGTTCCTTCGGCCCGCCACCTGGGACGAGGCACTCGCGGCGAAGGCCGAGTACCCGACCGCGCTGCCGATTTCGGGCGGCACGGACGTCATGGTCGAGCTGAACTTCGACGTGCACCGGCCATCCGCGATTCTCGACCTGAACCGCATCACCGAACTCGCCGAATGGTCGAACGACGACGGCGTCGTGCGGCTCGGCGCCGCCGTCCCGTACACCCGGATCATCGCCGAGCTGGCCGGTCCGCTGCCCGGGCTGGCGCTGGCTGCCCGCACCGTCGGCTCGCCGCAGATCCGCAACCGCGGCAGCGTCGGCGGCAACCTCGGCGCGGCCTCCCCGGCCGGCGACTCGCACCCGGCGCTGCTGGCGGCCGGGCGGGACGTGTTCGTCGAGGCGGCCTCGGTGCGCGGCACCCGGCTGATCCCGATCGACGACTTCTACACCGGGGTGAAGCGCAACTGCCTGGCCGCCGACGAACTGATCCGGGCCGTGCGGATCCCGGTGGCGGACGGGCCGCAGCAGTTCTCGAAGATCGGCACCCGCAACGCGATGGTGATCGCGGTCTGCGCGTTCGGCTTCGCCCTGCACCCGCGGAGCGGGACCGTCGGCACCGGGATCGGCTCGGCCGCCCCCACCCCGCGCCGCGCCGTCGAGGCCGAGGAGTACCTCGCGGGGGTGCTCGCCGGGCGCGGGCTGTGGGAGTCCGGGGGACCGCTGGGCAGCGAGGTGGTGCGGCGCTTCGGCGAGCTGGTGAAGGCCGCGGCCTCGCCGATCGACGACGTCCGGGGCACCGCCGACTACCGCCGGCACGCGCTCGCCGTGATGGCCCGCCGCACCCTCACCTGGACCTGGAACGACTACGGCAAGCAGATCGGGAGCGCGGCATGAGGGTCACTTTCACCGCCAACGGCAGGCCGGTCGAGGCCGACGACGTGTGGGAGGGCGAGAGCCTGCTGTACGTGCTGCGCGAGCGGGTCGGCCTGCCGGGCTCGAAGAACGCCTGCGAGCAGGGCGAGTGCGGCTCCTGCACCGTCTACCTGGACGGCGTCCCGGTCTGCTCCTGCCTGGTCGCGGCCGGCCAGGTGCAGGACCGCGAGGTGCGCACGGTCGAGGGCCTGGGCGCGGAGGACGGCGAACTGGGCCTGGTCCAGCAGGCGTTCGTCGACGCCGGGGCCGTGCAGTGCGGCTTCTGCACCCCCGGGCTGCTGGTGCAGACGGACGCGCTGCTGGCGGACGACCCGCAGCCGAGCGACGACGACATCCGCGAGGCGCTGTCCGGCAACCTGTGCCGCTGCACCGGCTACGAGAAGATCATGGACGCGGTGCGGCTGGCCTCGGCCCGCACCTGCGCGGAAGCGGGGGCCACGGAAGCGGGGGCCGGCGCATGAGCGGCACGACGAACGGCACCACGAGCGGCGCCACGAGCGGCACCACGAGCGGCGCCACGAGCGGCACCACGAGCGGCACCACGGACGGACCGACGGCTCAGCGGACGGCCCAACGGACCATCCGGGGCCAGAAGAACCTGCAGAACATCAACCAGGCGGCCAAGGACGGCGTCGGCGGCTCGCCGCTGCGCCCGGACGGCAACCTGAAGGTCCGGGGCGAGTTCGCCTACTCCTCCGACCTGTGGCACGAGGACATGCTCTGGGGCACGGCGCTGCGCTCCCCCCACCCCCGGGCGAACATCCTCTCGGTGGACGTCTCCGAGGCGCTCAAGGTGCCCGGGGTGTACGCGGTGCTGACCCACGAGGACATCCCCGGCTCGAAGTACTACGGCCTGGAGATCCAGGACCAGCCGGTCCTGGCCATCGACCGGATCCGCTACCACGGCGAGGCGATCGCGCTGGTCGCCGCCGACCACCCGGAGACGGCCCGCCGCGCGGTGAAGAAGATCGCCGTCGAGTACGAGGTGCTCACCCCGATCGTCACCGAGGAGCAGTGCCTCGACCCGGAGACGTACGGGTACGTGCACGAGCCCCACGAGTACAAGTCCCACGCGTACGGCAACATCTGCCACGAGCAGCGGCTGGTCTCCGGCCGCGGCGTGACCGACGAGGTGCGGGCGCTGGCGGACGTGGTCGTCAGCGGCGACTACGAGGTCGGCATGCAGGACCAGGCCTTCCTCGGCCCGGAGTCCGGACTCGCGGTGCCCGCCGAGGACGGCGGCGTCGACCTCTACATCGCCACCCAGTGGCTGCACGTGGACCGCCGGCAGATGGCGCCGGTGCTCGACCTGCCGGAGGAGAAGGTCCGGCTCACCCTGGCCGGCGTCGGCGGCGCGTTCGGCGGCCGCGAGGACCTGTCGATGCAGATCCACGCCTGCCTGCTGGCCCAGCACACCGGCAAGCCGGTCAAGATCGTCTACTCCCGGGACGAGTCCTTCTTCGGCCACGTGCACCGCCACCCGGCCCGGATGCACTACGAGCACGGCGCCACCCGGGACGGCAAGCTGGTGTACGCCGACGCCCGGATCGTGCTGGACGGCGGCGCGTACGCCTCCGCCTCCCCCGCCGTGGTCGGCAACGCGGCCTCGCTCGGGCACGGCCCGTACGTGATCCCGAACGTGCGGATGCACGCCGTCGCGCTGTACAGCAACAACCCGTCCTGCGGGGCGATGCGCGGCTTCGGCGCGGTGCAGGCGGCGTTCGGCTACGAGTCGCAGATGGACAAGCTGGCCGCCGAACTGGGCATGGACCCGGTCGAGTTGAGGCAGCTCAACGCGATGTCCGAGGGCGACTTCATGCCCACCGGCCAGCAGATCGACTCCCCCGCGCCGGTGGCCGAACTGCTGCGCCGGGCCAAGGAGATGCCGCTGCCGCCGCCACTGGACACCGAACACCCGGACATCCGCCGGCTGCCCGGCGCGCTCTCCAACACCTCGCACGGCGAGGGGATCGTCCGCGGCGTCGGCTACTCGGTCGGCATCAAGAACGTCGGCTTCTCCGAGGGCTTCGACGACTACTCCACGGCGCGGGTGCGGCTGGAGGTGATCGGCGGCGAGCCGGTCGCCATGGTGCACACCGCGGCGGCCGAGGTCGGCCAGGGCGGCGTCACCGTGCACGCCCAGATCGCCCGCACCGAGCTGGGCGTCGAGCAGGTCACCATCCACCCGGCCAACACCGAGGTGGGGTCGGCCGGTTCGACCTCCGCCTCGCGCCAGACGTACATGACCGGCGGCGCGGTGAAGCTGGCCGCCGAGGCGGTGCGCCGGGAACTGTTCGACAAGGGGCGGCGGCGCTACGGCTGGACCCACGACGACCTGCTGCTCGCCGGCGGCAAGGTGGTGTCGGCCGCGGCCGGCGTGCTGGTCTCCATCGTCGACCTGCTCGGCGACGAGGCCATCGAGCAGACCCGCGAGCACCACCACCGGCCCACCCAGGCCTTCGACCCGCAGACCGGCCAGGGCTTCGGCCACGTCCAGTACACCTTCTGCGCCAACCGCGCGGTGGTGGACGTGGACGTGGAGCTGGGCCTGGTCAAGGTGGTCGAGCTCACCGCCGTCCAGGACGTCGGCAAGGCGCTCAACCCGCTGTCCGTGGTCGGCCAGATCCAGGGCGGCTGCACCCAGGCGCTGGGCCTCGCGGTGATGGAGGAGATCATCGTGCGGGACGGCAAGGTCCGCAACGCCTCCTTCACCGACTACCTGATCCCCACCATCCTGGACACCCCGCCGATCCCAGTGGACATGCTCGAACTGCCCGACCCCAACGCCCCGTACGGGCTGCGCGGGGTCGGCGAGGCGCCGACCGTCTCGGCGACACCGTCCATCGTGGCCGCCATCCGCGCCGCCACCGGGCTGGCGCTCAACCGGATCCCGGTCCGGCCGGAGCACCTGACCACCGAACGTCCCGTCTGAGAACCGGAGTTCGGCACCCCGGGGCGGCGGCCGTCCGTCCTCCGCGCCGCCCCGGGGCTCCCCGCACCCTGCCCTTTGCCCCCTGCCCCTGCCCCTGCCACCCTTGATCCACCCGCTGCCCCGCCCACGCCGGGGCGCGCAGCGGTGCGCTCGCCCCCACCGGCCGCACTCCGCGCCCACCGCCTCCCGCCGCGGGTGCCGCCGGCGCCCCAGTGAGTCGATACGTCCCCCTACGCCGCTTCGTTGACCGGCAGTCAGGTCGGCTCGCCCACCCCAACCCCCTTTGACACTTGGGAGTGGACATGCCCAGGATCCCCACGGAGCCCGGCACCACCGAAGACAGACCGGCGGACGACACAACCGCCGGGAACCGCCCCACCGGCGCCCTGGACGCCTACTTCAGGATCTCGGCCCGGGGATCGACCCTCGCCGCCGAACTGCGCGGTGGGCTCACCACCTTCATGGCGATGGCGTACATCATCCTGCTCAACCCGATCATCCTGAGCGGCGCCGACGTCACCGGCGCCACCCTGGACCGCGCCGCGCTGACCACCGCCACCGCGCTGGCCGCCGCCGTCACCACCGTCCTGATGGGCCTGGTCGGCAACGTGCCGCTCGCGCTCGCCGCCGGGCTCTCCGTCTCCGGCGCGGTCTCGGCCCTGGTCGTCCCGCACACCACCTGGGCCCAGGCCATGGGCCTGTGCGTGATCTACGGCCTGCTGATCGTGCTGCTGGTCGTCTCCGGGCTGCGCGAGCGGGTCATGAACGGGATCCCGCTGCCACTCAAGCACGCCATCACCATCGGCATCGGCCTGTTCGTCACGGTGATCGGCCTCTACAAGGCCGGGTTCATGCACACCGGCGGCCCCACCCCGCTCTCGCTCGGCCCGGCCGGCGAGCTGGCCGGCTGGCCGGTCCTGGTCTTCTGCGTCACCCTGCTGACGATCTTCGTGCTGATGGCGCGCGGCACCCGCGGCGCCATCCTGATCGGCATCGCGGGCGGCACCGTACTCGCGATGGTCGTCAACAGCGCCGCGCACATCCCCGCCGAGGCCTGGAGGAGCTCGGTACCGGTCTGGCCCGGCAGTCCGGTCTCCGCACCGGACTTCGGCCTGTTCGGCCACGTCGACCTGTTCGGCGCCTTCGGCGCGCACGGCATGGGCGCGATCAGCGCCTCGGTCGCGGTGTTCACCCTGGTGCTGGCCGGCTTCTTCGACGCGATGGCCACCATCATCGGCGTCGGCACCGAGGCCGGACTGGCCGACCGGCGGGGCCGGATGCCCGGGCTGTCCAGGGCACTGTTCATCGACGGCGCGGGCGGCGCGGTCGGCGGGCTGGCGGGCGCCTCCGGGCAGACCGTCTTCGTCGAGTCCGCCACCGGCGTCGGCGACGGCGCCCGCACCGGGCTCGCCTCCACCGTCACCGGCGCCCTGTTCGCGCTGATGCTGTTCTTCTCGCCGATCGCCGGGATCGTCCCGGTCGAGGTGGCCTCGGCCGCCCTGGTCGTGATCGGCTCGATGATGATGAGCCAGGCCCGGCACATCGACTGGGCCGACCGCGAGGTGGCCGTCCCGGCCTTCCTCACCTGCGTGCTGATGCCGTTCACGTACAGCATCACCGCGGGCGTCGCGGCCGGCGTCGTCTCGTACACCGCCATCAAGGCCGGGGTCGGGCGGTGGCGCGAGCCCGGGGCGCTGATGTGGATCCTCACCGCGGTGTTCGTGGTGTACTTCGCGATCACCCCGGTCAAGTCCTGGCTGGGCGTGCACTAGACGTCCGTCCCCTGCCGCACCCCGCCCCCGTTCCCCGTTCCCCGCCGCCGCTTGGGCGCCACCGCCGCCGTACGGGATCGTTTCCCGTACGGCGGCGTCTCCCGCTACTGTCGAAACCGTGTAAGGAGCCCTCCCCATGCAGGACATCGCCGAGCAGCTGCGGGCCTGGCACGCGTCCGGGCGCCGCTTCGCCGTGGCCACCGTGGTCGGTGTCTCCGGCAGCGCTCCGCGCGACCCCGGGGCGGCCCTGGCCGTGGACGCGGACGGCGAGGCGGTCGGCAGCGTCTCCGGCGGCTGCGTCGAGGGCGCGGTGTACGAGCTGTGCCGGGCCGCCATCACGAGCGGCGAGCCGGTGCTGGAACGCTTCGGGTACAGCGACGAGGACGCCTTCGCGGTGGGTCTGACCTGCGGCGGCGTCCTGGACGTGTTCGTCCAGCCGGTGGTGCCGGGGGCCGACGCCGGGCTGGACACCGGGATCGCGCACATCGCGGCCGGCACGCCGGTGGCGCTGGTGCGGGTGATCGCCGGGCCGGGCGGGCCGGGCGGGCTGGTCGGGGCCACGCTGGCGGTCACCGCCGACGGCGTCACCGGCGCCCTCTCCCCCGCCCCCTCCACGGTCGGCGGACTGGAGCGGGCGGTCGTCGTGCGGGCCCGGGCGATGCTGGAGGCCGGACGCACCGGCCGGCTCGTGCTCGGCCTGGACGGCCGCCCCTGCGACGACCGCCGGCAGGGCACCGTCACCTGCTTCGTCGAGTCGTACGTGCCCGCGCCGCGGATGCTGGTGTTCGGGGCGATCGACTTCGCGGCCGCGGTGGTGCGGATCGGCAAGTTCCTGGGCTACCACGTGACCGTCTGCGACGCCCGGCCCGTCTTCGCCACCGCCCGTCGCTTCCCGGAGGCCGACGAGGTGGTGGTCGACTGGCCGCACCGCTACCTGGACTCCCAGCTCGGCCGGATCGACGGGCGCACCGTGCTCTGCGTACTCACCCACGACGCCAAGTTCGACATCCCGCTGCTGGAGCGCGCCCTGCGGCTGCCGGTCGGCTACGTCGGCGCGATGGGCTCGCGCCGCACCCACCGGGACCGCGTGGCCCGGCTGCGCGAGGCGGGACTCGGCGAGGCCGAACTGGCCCGCCTGCGCTCCCCGATCGGCCTGGACCTCGGCGCCCGCACCCCGGAGGAGACGGCGGTCTCGGTCGCCGCCGAGATCGTCGCCCACCGGCGCGGCGGCAGTTGCCTGCCGCTGAGCGCCTCGGACGGGCCGATCCATCACGACCTGCCTCGCGCGGCGACGGAGGGTGACGCCGAGGGCACGGCGAGCGGCCCGAATCCCCGTACCCACGCGGCCTGAACCGGAACGCACTCCGGATCCGCTCACGTTGCGTGGCCACCGGCTCGGCGGGAGGCTGGAGTTGCGGGCTCTCCCGAGCCCGGGGAAGGAGCAGGGATCATGCGTGCCCTGCTGGAGGTCGAACTCGACACCGCGGCCTCGAACAAGCTCATCACCGAGGGAACGATCGGCGAAGGGATCCAGCAGATCCTCGACCGGATCAAACCGGAGGCGGCCTACTTCCTCAGCCGCCACGGCCGCCGCACCATGGTCTTCGTCGTCGACGTCGCGGACGAGGCCTCGCTGCCGTCCCTCGCCGAGCCGTTCTGGCTGCAACTCGAAGCCACCGTCGACCTGAACATCTGCATGACCGCCGACGAGCTCACGGAGGGACTCAAGCGCCTCCACGGCTGATCGGGCCCGGGACGGACGGTCAGTCGCCCAGCGCCAGCTTCACACCGAAGCCCATCACCACCGCGCCGGTCACCCGGTCCATCAGCCGCCGGGCGGCCGGCTTGCGCAGCCAGCCGCGCAGCACCCGGGCGAAGCCCACCAGGACGGTCGACCAGAGCAGGCCTTCGACCACGTGCACGCAGGTCAGCGCCACGCCGGCGGCGAAGTGCGGGACCCCGGCCGGGATGAACTGCGGCAGCACGGCCACGTAGAAGACCCCGACCTTGGGGTTCAGCAGATTGGTCAGCGTGCCCCGCCGCCAGCCGTGCGCGAACCCGCCGTCCTCCGGCTCCTCCTCGACCGCCGCCTCGCCGCCCCGGTTGCGCAGCATCCCGATGCCCATCCACACCAGGTACGCCGCACCCGCCCAGCGCAGGGTCTCGTAGGCCACCTGCGAGGCGGTCAGCAGCGCCGTCACCCCGGCCGAAGTCAGCGTCCCCCAGAGCAGCGTCCCGGTCTGGATCCCCAGCACGACCCCCCACGCCTGCCGGCGCCGCCCCAGGGCCGAGGTCCGCAGGACCAGCGCCGTGTCGAGTCCGGGCGTGAGCGTGAGCAGCCCCACGACGAGGGCGAAGGACCACAGGGCGGTTGTCATCTCCATGGGCCTCGATGCTCTCACAGCCCCGGGCGGCCCCGTCGGCCGCCCGTCAGTCCGCCGACCCCGGAGGAACGACCCACTCCGTCGGCTGGCCGGTGACGGCAGCGACCATGTCGTAGTCGCCGTCGTAGTGCAGCACGGTGGCGCCATGGCGCTCAGCGGTGGCAGCGATGACGAGGTCCGGCACCGACAGCGCCCGCCAGTTGCCCGACGAGGTGAGGAGGGCCTGCACCTCGATGGCCCGGTCCCAGACTTCGTCGGGCGTGGGCAGCCAGTCGAAGCCGCTCAGGCCCTCCCGGATCTGCAGGGCGTCGGCTTTGGAAAGGGCACTGTGCATGATCTCCAGTTCGACAGCGCCGCAGATGGCTACGAGCCCTCTGCTGATCATCGGCCTGAGGACCGACCTGACCACCGGCTTGGAGAAGCGAGCGAAAGCCGACTTGTCGATCAGGAAGCGCTCACTCATCCTTTTCCACCGGCCCGGTGAGATCAGGCAGTCCGCCCTCGGCGAGCCAGGCCATGAAGGTCTCACGCTTGCGGCGCTTCACGAGATCCTCAAGGGCGGCGTTGACGGTGGCCACCTTGGTCGTCGTACCAAGGATCTCGGCGGCCTCGGCCAACAGTTCGTCGTTGACGTCTATCACGGTACGAGCCATGGTCGGCCTCCCAAGCGGAGCGGGCCTGCAATATCAGCACCGACGGTACTTGATGTCACAGGCCCGTATGCCCTGGTCAGTCGTTGTTCAGCCGATCAGGTGACGTCGAGCCGGGCGGCGAGGCGCAGCAGGCCGGGGCTGAGGCGGGAGAGGAAGCGGGCGACCTTGGCCTCGGGGGTGACGGGCACGACGGGCCGGCCGGTGCGGACGGCGGTGACGATGGCGGCGGCGACCTTCTCCGGGGGGAAGCCGCGGCGGGCGTAGAGCTTGGCGGCGCGGGCCTGCTTGGCGGCCTGCTCGCCGGAGGTGGTGGCGGAGAAGGTGGAGGTGCGGGTGATGTTGGTGTTGACGATGCCGGGGCAGATGGTGGAGACGCCGATGCCGTGGCCGACGAACTCGGCGCGCAGGCAGTCGGAGAGCATGAACACGGCGGCCTTGCTGGTGGCGTAGGCGGTGAGCGCCTTGGACGGCAGGTAGGCGGCGGCGGAGGAGACGTTGACGATGTGGCCGCCCTGGCCGCGGTCGGCCATCAGGCCGCCGAAGGCGCGGCAGCCGTGGATCACGCCCCAGAGGTTGACGTCCAGGACCCGCTGCCACTCCTTCTCGGTGGTCTGCAGGAACGTCCCGGAGTGGCCGATGCCGGCGTTGTTGACCACGACGTCGGGCACCCCGTGCTCGGCGGCGACGGTCCGGGCGAAGTCGTCCACCGCGGCGCCGTCGGAGACGTCCACCCGGTAGGCGTGCGCCTTCGGGCCGATCAGCGAGGCGAGTTCGGCGGTGCGCTCGGCGGCCGCGAGGTCGAGGTCGCAGACCACCACCCGGGCGCCGTCCTCGGCGAAGGCGAGCGCGGTGGCCCGGCCGATGCCGCTGCCGCCGCCGGTGACCACGACCAGCCGGCCGTCGCCCCCGGGGCCCCCGGCCTGTCCCGCGCCGGTGCGCGCGGCGAACTCGCGGACCATTCCGGCCACGGTGGATCCCTTCTCCAGCAGCGCCGACCAGTGGCCGGCGTGCAGCGTCCTGCGGGTCAGCTTCGGCGCCCAGCGCTCCAGCCCCTCGGAGAGGTAGGTGCCGACGTACCGGTCCCGGGTGAGGGTGACCAGCTGGACCGGCACCTCGGTCGGCCGCTCGCGCGGACTGCCCAGCGCGGGGCGGAAGTTGGCCCGGTACAGCTCGATGCCACGGACGGCGTCGCGGCGCAGGCTGGGCTGCGGGTGGTCGGCGCGCGGGGTGACGTGCTCCAGGTCGCGCAGCACCCGCGGCCAGGCCCGGGCCAGTCCGAGGCGCCACACGCCCGGGGCGAGGAAGGGCAGGTGGAAGGCGGTGATGTACCAGGAGTGCAGGCCCTGGTGCAGCAGCTGCCCGAGGTGGCGCGGGGTGGGGCGGCGCAGCCGGTGGCGCAGCCAGTGGCCCATGTGGTCCAGGCTGGGGCCGGACAGCGTGGTGTACGAGGCGATCCGGCGCTCGGCGCCGGGCTCGGTGACGGCTTCCCAGGACTGGATCGAGCCCCAGTCGTGGGCGACCAGGTGCACCGGGCCGTCCGGGCTGACGGCGTCGGCGACGGCGAACAGGTCCTCGGCGAGGTGCTCCAGGCGGTAGCCGGCCCGGTCGACGGGGGCGGCCGACTCGCCGGCGCCGCGCACGTCGTAGCGGACCACGTGGTGGTCGCGGGCGAGGTCGGCGGCGATGTCGTCCCAGACGGTGTGGGTGTCGGGGTAGCCGTGCACGAGGAGGACGGTGGGGGCGTCCGGGTCGCCCTGTTCGAAGACGGCGAGCGGGAGGCCGCCGGAGCGGACGGTCCGGCGGCGGACCGGGGGTGCGGGTGGGGGCGCGGCCGGGGAGGCCGACGGGCGCTTCGTCGGGAACGTCATCGGGTGGCCTCCAGGGGGGTGCTCGGCGCGGTGGCGGTGGTCGGCTCGGCGGCGTCGGGGCCGGGGGCGGTCGGCTCGGTGACGCCCTGCCCGGTGATGCGCTGTCCGGTGACAGTCTGCTCGGTGCCGGCCGTCCAGCGGCGGACGTGCGGCAGATCGTCGTCGAGCCAGTAGGCGTCGTCCTCGGTGACCACCAGCAGTTCCTCGAACTTGATGCCCACGCCCCGGAAGCCGATGTGCGGCTCGACCGCCCACAGGCCCGGGGTGGGCGCGTGCCGGGACGAGCGGCCGTCCGCCCAGAGCGGGGAACGGCCGTGCAGCCGCTCGGAGACGAGCTCCCGGCCGAGGGTCTGCAGGGTGCGCACGCCGAAGCCGAAGACGTTCACCCCGGCCGGACCGCGCGCGGTGTTGCGGGTCACCTGGTGGCCGATCACCCGGCCCGGGTAGACCCGGTGGCGGTTGTCGTACCCGTGCGCGGCGATCTGGGCGTCCACCGCGGCGTACACCTCGGCGAGCGGCTTGCGGGCCCGCACCTCGGCCACGATCAGCTCGCGGTAGACCTTGAGGTCGGCGGCCAGGCGGTCCCAGACCGGGTTCTCGCCGACCTTGCCACCGTAACCGATGTCGGCGGTGTAGCCGTCCACCACGGGCGCGCAGTCCAGCACGTACGGCATGCCCTCCTCCAGCCGGCGGTTGCCGGCGAAGAACTGCAGGGGCGTGCGGAAGTGCCGGAAGGCGGTGCGGTCGCCGAACCAGGCGAAGGGGACGTGGAAGAAGTCCTGCACCCCGGCGGCGACCAGGCGGCGGCGCAGCTCGGCGGTCGTCTGCCGCTCGGTGACACCGGGTTCGATCCAGGCGGCGACCTGTTCGGCGCAGTGGTACGCGAGCTGCTGGGTCTCGCGGAAGCGGGCGAGGTCGCGCTCGGTGTAGCGGAAGGCGGGGGTCGCTTTCGCCATGGCGGAGGCTCTCCTTCTAGAGATCGAGCACGAGGGTCTCGCCCTCGCCGGCCCGGGAGACGCAGGGCAGCAGGGCGCCGGCGGCACGCTGCTCGGGGGTGAGGCGGCGGTCCCGGTGGTCGGGCGCGCCGGCCAGCACGCGGACCTCGCAGGTGCCGCAGAAGCCCTGGTGGCAGGAGTACGGGAGATCGGGGCGGGCCTCGCGCAGCACGTCCAGGGCGGAGCGGTCGGCGGGGACGTCGAGGGTCGGGCCGTCGGTGCCGAGGCGGACGGCGAACGGCTCGCCGTCGGTGACCGGGGCGGCGCCGAAGCGCTCGAAGTGCAGGGAGGCGGCGGGGGACGCGTCCAGGGCGCGCTGCACGGCGGCGAGCATCGGGGCCGGGCCGCAGCAGTAGACGGCGGCGCCGCGCGGGGCGTGGGCGAGCAGTTCGGCGCCGGTGGGCACGCCGCCGTGCTCGTCGTCGGTGCGCAGGACCACCCGGTGCGGGTCGAGGGCGCGCAGTTCGTCCGTGCAGGGCAGGGTGTCGGCGCTGCGGCCGACGTGCACCAGGCGCCAGTCCAGGCCGTGCCGCTGCGCCTCGCGGGCCATCGGGAGCAGCGGGGTGATGCCGATGCCGCCGGCCAGCAGGAGGACGGCGGGCTCGGCGCAGAAGGCGAAGCCGTTGCGCGGGCGGCGGGCGGTGAGCCGGGTGCCGGGGTGCAGGGCGTCGTGGACCTCGACGGACCCGCCGCCGCCCTCGGGCAGCCGCCGGACGGCGATGCGGTAGGCGGTGCGGTCGGCCGGGTCGCCGCACAGGGAGTAGTGGCGCTCGCGGCCGGAGGGCAGGGTGAGGCGCAGGTGGGCGCCGGGCTGCCAGCCGGGCAACCGGCCCCCGGAGGGGTCGGCGAGCCTCAACTCGACGACGTCGGCGGCCAGTCGGCGGCGTTCGGTGACGACCAGCCGGAGCGGCGGGGTGGGGCGGCTGTACGGCCGGCGGGGGCTGCGGCGCAGCAGCGGTCCGCCGAGGGCCGGGCTGTAGCGGTCGCCGAAGGCGGTGAGCCAGCGCATGAAGCCGTCGGCGCGGGGCCGGCCGTAGAGGTCGGGGGGCGGGGTGAGCAGGTCCATCCGGCGGGGTCCTTGGGGTGGGAGGGGAGGAGGACCGGGCTCAGCGCCCGGCGGCCGCGCGGGCGGCCGGGGAGGTGGCGAGGTAGCCCAGCGCCTGGCTGGAGGAACCCTCCTGGGTCGGGTGGTAGCCCGGCCGCAGGTAGCGCAGCCCGGAGCGGATCGACCGGAGCGGGTCCGGCAGCAGTCCGCGCCTGGCGATCCGGCCCGCCTCCCGCCAGGTGGGCTTGAGCCGCCCGTCCAGGCTGGGGTCGGCGGCGAGCAGGAAGCGGGCGCCGCGCACCCAGAGGTGGACCAGCAGCGGCCCGGACACCGCCATGCCGCGCACCCGGCGCAGGTAGCCCGGGTCCAGGTGGACCATCAGGTCGTAGGCGACGCTGCGGTGCTCGACCTCCTCCGCGCCGTGCCAGCGCAGCAGGTCCAGCATCGTCGGGTCGGCCTTGGCCCGGTCCAGGCCCGGGGAGTTGAGCGCCCAGTCGCCGAGGAAGGCGGTGAAGTGCTCGATCGCCGCGATGAAGGCGACCCGCTCGATGACGTTCTCCCGCTGCCGGGCCGGCGTCAGTCCCGGCTTGTCGCCGAGGACCCGCTGGAACAGCCAGGAGATCTGCCGGACGTACGGCCGGGGGTCGAGCCCCTGGGCGAGCAGGTGGTCCAGGACCTCCTGGTGGGCCTCGGCGTGGATGGCCTCCTGCCCGATGAACCCGAGGACCTCCTCGCGCAGTTGCTCGTCCCGGATGAGCGGCAGCGCCTCCTTGAAGACCTTGACGAACCAGCGCTCCCCTTCGGGCAGCAGCAGGTGCAGCACGTTGATGACGTGGGTGGCCATCGGCTCGTCCGGGATCCAGTGCAGCGGCAGCTGGGCCCAGTCGAAGCGGACGTCCCGGGGCTCCAGGACGAGGCTGTCGTGCACGCGCGCGGCGGGTGCGGCGAGGGCGGGGACGGGGGTGGGACGGGGCATGGCAGGCCCTCCTGACCTGGGGGCGGCGGCTCGGCTCCAGGGAAACGTACTCGCGGGTAGCCGTGGGGACAAGGGTTTCGGCGACTCTTATCGACATCGAGTCTAATAAGTGACGCCCGCACCGGCGGGCGCCACGGGAAAGACGGGAAAGACGGGAAACGCAGGAAGCCCCACCGGTTTCCCGGCAGGGCTTCCCCGAACTCCCGTTCGCGGCGCGGACTCCGGTCCGAACCGGTCGGCCCCGGCCGGAGCCGGTGGGCCCCGGTCCGAACCGGTCCAGCCCGGCCCGTCGCGGCGCGCGCCGCCGATCCGCCGTCAGACCGCCATCGCCAGCATCAGCGGCGCCGCCCGGGCCGCCAGCAGCTCGGCGGCGGCCTTCAGCTTGTGGACGTTGTCCGCCGGCATCGAGGTGGCCAGGCAGCCGACCGTACTGCCCGCCGTGATCGGCACCGCCGCGCACACCGTGCCCAGCGCGTACTCCTGGATGTCCAGCACCGGCACCGTGGCCGGCTGCCGCTCCAGCCGGTGCATCAGCTGGTCGGCGTCGGTGACGGTGCGGGAGGTGAGCCGGGCGACCGGATGCCGGGAGAGGTGGTCGCGCCGGCCGTCCGCGTCCAGCTGGCTGAGCAGGCACTTGCCGATCGCGCTGGCGTGCGCGGTGGCCCGGAAGTCCACCCACTCCTGCACCGCCGGCGCGTAGTCGGCGGCCGAGACCACCTCCACCGACAACTCGCCTTCGTGGTACCGGCTGAAGTACACCGCGGCGCCCAACTCGTCCCGCAGTTCGGCGAGTTTGCGGTTGAGCCGGGCCTTCACCAGCTGCTCCCGGTTGTGCTGGCCGAGCAGGGCGAAGGTGCCGCCGAGCAGCCAACCGCCGTCCTGGCACTGGAGGTAGCCCTCGACCTCAAGGATCTCGGCGAGCCGCCGCACGGTCGGCAGACCGAGCGAGGTCTCCCGGGCGAGGGCCACCAGGGTGGCTCCGTCGGGGTGGCGGTCGACCGCCTCCAGCAGTCTGAGGGCGTGCTGGAGGGAGGTGAACGGGCCCGCCGGGCCCTGGTCCGGCGCGGCGTGACGACCCGGGGCTGGTGTCGACATGTCGTCCCCTTCCGATGTCCCCCCACGGAGCGACCGCGGGCGTCCACCAGCCTATCGACCCGGCGGCTCCGACGACTGCCGTCCGTACATATCCGTGAACAATCCGTGTAGCACCACCCGCCGACCTGGGCGGACGCGACGGGCCCTTCCCCCCGCCGCCCGGGGGGAAGGGCCCGTCCCGCGGCCGCCGGGTACGGGCCCGGCGGCCGCGGGGGTGGTGGTGCGGACGGTGGACCGGGCGGGCGGCGCACGCCCCCGAGCCGGGGTCAGCCCTCGTCGTCCGACCGCAGTTCGGCGACGGCGGCGGCCAGCCTGGCACCGTACTCCTCGTCCGCGGCGCGGAAGTGGGCGAGGTTGCGCTCCACCACGTCCTCGCGCGAGACCTGCGCCAGGAAGCCCGCGAGGTTCTCGATCAGACGGGCCTTCTCGCCGGCCGACATCAGCCGGTACAGCTCGCCGGCCTGGAAGAAGTCGTCGTCCTTGGCGTGCGCCGGGGTGGCGTGGTTGCCGGTGTGGCCCGACACCTCGACCGGCGCCGCCAGGGCCTCGCCGGTCTGGGCCGGCCCGCCGTACGAGTTGGGCTCGTAGTTCCTGCCGCGGCCGGCGCCGTCGACGGCCATCAGGCCGTCCCGGCCGTAGTTGTGGGCCTCGGTGGCGCGCGGGGCGTTCACCGGCAGCCGGGTGTGGTTGACGCCGAGGCGGTAGCGCTGGGCGTCCGCGTAGGCGAACAGGCGGCCCTGGAGCATCCTGTCCGGGGACGGGCCGATGCCCGGCACGAAGTTGTTCGGCGAGAAGGCGGCCTGCTCGACCTCGGCGAAGACGTTCTCCGGGTTCCGGTTGAGCACCAGGCGGCCGACCTTGACCAGCGGGTAGTCGGCGTGCGGCCACACCTTGGTGAGGTCGAAGGGGTTGAAGCGGTAGTCCGCGGCCTCGGCCACCGGCATCAGCTGGACGTGGAGGGTCCAGGACGGGAACACCCCGCGCCCGATGGCCTGGTGGAGGTCGCGCTGGTGCGAGTCGGCGTCGCCGCCGACCACCTCGGCGGCCTGCCGGCCGTCCAGGCATCGGATGCCCTGATTGGTCTTGAAGTGGTACTTCACCCAGTAGGCCTCGCCGTCGGCGTTGACCCACTGGTAGGTGTGCGAGCCGTAGCCGTTCATGTGGCGGTAGGAGGCCGGGATGCCGCGGTCGCCGAACAGCCAGGTGATCTGGTGGGTCGAGGCCGGCGAGTGGGACCAGAAGTCCCAGACGTTGTCCGCCTCCTGCACCCCGGTGTACGGGTCGCGCTTCTGCGAGTGGATGAAGTCGGGGAACTTCACCGGGTCCTTGAGGAAGAACACCGGGGTGTTGTTGCCGACGAGGTCGTAGTTGCCCTCCTCGGTGTAGAACTTCACCGCGAAGCCGCGCGGATCGCGCACCGCGTCGGCCGCGCCCAGGTTGCCGGCGACGGTGGAGAAGCGCACGAAGACCTCGGTGCGCTTGCCGACCTCGGAGAGGAAGCCCGCCCGGGTGTACTTCGCGACCTCGTCGGTGACCTCGAAGTAGCCGTACGCGCCCGACCCCCGGGCGTGCACCACGCGCTCCGGGATGCGCTCGCGGTTGAACCGGGCCAGCTTCTCCAGCAGGTGCTGGTCCTGGATCAGCAGCGGTCCGTACTCGCCGGCCGAGGCCGAGTTCTGGTTGTCGGCGACCGGGGCGCCGGACTCCGTGGTCAGGATCTTGGGCATGGAGGGTCCTTCGGGTGTCGATAAGTGCCGTGCTCGGGGGAGTCTTAATTGACGGTCCGTCAGATCGCCGCCCGGGCGGGTGCCACGGGACGGTCCCGGGGCCGTCAGCCGCCCAGCAGGCTCCGGACCACGGCCGCCGCGGCGGCCGGATCGGCGGCCGGGCGGGCGGCGGTCAGCGCGGCGGCCTCGGCGGCGGTGAGGCCGGCCCCGGTGAGGGCCGCGGCGGCCTCGGCGGCCGGGAGGGCGTTGAACCAGCGCAGCGCGAGGGCCGTGCGGCCGGCCTCGGTGAGGCGGCCGGTGAGCCGGAGGCGGGCCAGGCCGCCGTCGGGGTGGACGTTGACGCGCACATGGGTCACCGGGCGGCCCGCGTCGAGCCGGAAGCGGTGCCGGGTGTCGGGCTGGAGCCTGGTGCGGGGCAGGAGTTCGAACCACTCGCCGTCCGCCGGGTCGGCCCCGGTCGAGGCGTCGAAGCCGATCAGGTCGGCCCAGCCGGGGGCATTGGCGACGAAGCAGGAGGTGTCCACTTCGGCGGCCAGGACCTCACCGCCCCCGGCCAGGGCGATCTGCACCCAGTCGTTGGCCTTGTCGCGCCGACGCCGGGTCTCCCAGCCGTCGCCCATGACGGAGGCTCGGCCGGGAGCGTTCAGGTTGTGCGGGGAGGAGAAGTAGCGGTCGGACGCCGCCTCGGCCACGCCGCCGTACTCCTGGGCGGCCAGGTCGAAGGTGAGGCCGTCCAGTTCGCGCGGGTCGGGCAGCACCTCGCCGTGCACCCGCAGCCGGGCGACGCCGCCGTCCGGGAAGATGTTCAGCCGCACGTGGGTGTACCGGGTGCCGTCGGTGACGGCGAACTCGTGGGCGGTGTCGCCCCTGAGCGCGGTGCGCGGCACGATCGTGGTCCACTCGGCGTCCTGGAGCTCCTCGGGCGAGGGGTGGCCCGGGACGGAGGCGGCCTCGACGGAGGCGGACTCCGGGTAGTTGCCGGTGAAGTGCGCGGTGTCCACGATCACGCCGCGGACCACCCCGGCGGCGCCGAGCCGGACGATCGTCCGGTCGTGGTCCTCGTCGGTGGGGTGCGGGTGGTCCGCGCAGGCCCCGCGGCGGCGCCTGGACTCCCAGCCGTCCATGATCTGGCCCTTGTGGCCGAAGGTGTGCGGGCGGAACTCGGCCGGCGCGGCGACCAGCAGGTTCTCGGCGTCCGCGAAGGTGTCCTCGTCGGTGGCGACGACGCCCGCGCCGAGCAGCCGTGAGGCCAGGTTGACCAGCTCGGTGAAGGGAGCACTCTGGGTGTCGACAGTGGTCACTGACTCTCCTTTGGGCGCGTGCGGATGTGGGCGCGTGCGGACGGAACGGTGGTGGGGCGGGCGTGCGGCCGGACGAGCTGCCGGCCGAACGGGCGGGCCGCGGGGTCCACCTCGCGGCCGCGCAGCCAGGTGGCGCGCACCGCACCGGTGAGGGTGCGTCCCGCGTACGGCGTCACCGGGTTGCGGTGGTGCAGCCCGCTCGCCCGGACGGCGAACCCGCCGTCGGGGTCGAAGGCGACCAGGTCCGCGTCGTGGCCGGCCGCGATGGCGCCCTTGGTGCCGGTCAGGCCGACCAGTTCGGCCGGGCCGGCGGACATCCAGCGCACCACGTCGGCCAGGCCGTGGCCGCGCCGGCGGGCCTCGGTCCAGACGGCCGGCAGGCCCAGCTGGAGCGAGGCGATCCCGCCCCAGGCGGCCGCGAAGTCGCCGCTGCCGCCGTACTCGGGCAGCAGCTTGAGGTCGGGCGTGGACGGCGAGTGGTCGGAGACGACGGCGATGAACTCGCCGTTCGCCAGGGCCTCCCAGAGCGCGTCCCGGTTGGCCTCGTCGCGGATCGGCGGGCAGCACTTGAAGGCGGTGTCGCCGTCCGGCACCCGCTCGGCCGCGAGGGTCAGGTAGTGCGGACAGGTCTCGGCGGTCACCCGCACGCCGTCCTCCCTCGCCTGCCGCAGCAGCGGCAGCACGGCCGCCGAGGAGACGTGCAGGACGTGCACCCGGGCCCCGGTGCGCCGGGCCGCGTCGAGCAGGTGGGCGACGGCCTCGGTCTCCGCGTCGGCGGGCCGGGAGGCCAGGAAGTCCCGGTAGTGGACGCCGGGTTGCTGCGGGGCGGCGGCGAGCACGGCCGGGTCCTCGGCGTGGATGATCGCCAGCGCCCCGATCCGGGCCTGCTCGGCCAGCGCCGCCTCCAGGTCGACGGCCTCGACGTGCGGGAACTCGTCCACGCCGGAGGGGGCGAGGAAGCTCTTGAAGCCGAACACGCCCTCCCGGTGCAGGAGTTCGAGCTCGGCCACATTGCCGGGGACGGCCCCGCCCCAGAAGCCGAGGTCGACCCAGGCCTGCCCCTCGGCGACCTTCCGCTTGGCCGCCAGCCCGGCCACCGTGGTGGTGGGCGGGATCGAGTTGAGCGGCATGTCGACGACCGTGGTGACACCGCCGGCCGCGGCGGCCCGGGTGGCGGTGGCGAAGCCCTCCCACTCGGTGCGGCCGGGCTCGTTGACGTGCACGTGGGTGTCGACCAGCCCGGGCAGCAGGGCGGTGTCACCGAGGTCGACGAGCTCGCCCTCGCGGGCCGCGAGCGAACCGTGCGGGGCCGTCCGGGCGATCCTGCCGTCCTGGATCAGCACGTCCGCGGGGCGCTCGCCGTCGGGCAGGACCGCCCGCCGGGAGCGGATCACCGTGGGCTGGCCGAAAGGCATGGCGAACCTCCGAAACCTGGGAGTCGGGAGTGCGGGAACACGGGTGGAGGCGAAGGATTGCCGGGAGCCTAGGCCCGCCTTCAACAAAACGTCAATGGATGGACGGGCGAGGAATCAGCCCGGCAGCAACCGGCCGGCCAGCCGCTCCCCCGCGCGTTCGGCGAGCTCGGCGGCCCTGGTCATGCTCTCCCCCGGCCGTTCGGCCAGGTCGGTCAGGGCGATCGCGGCGGTGAAACCGGCCGCCCGCCACTCGGGCTCGGAGAGCTCCAGCCGGCCCGCCACGGCGGCCACCCGAACCCCCGCCCGGGCCGCCGCCGCGGCGACTCCGGCGGGGGCCTTGCCATGGAGCGTCTGCGCGTCCAGGCAGCCCTCGCCGGTCACGACGAGACGCGCCCCACGCACGGCCCCGTCGAAGCCCAGCAGGTCGAGCAGCAGCTCGATGCCGGGTCGCATGGTGGCGCCGAGCAGGGCCAGGGCGGCGAAGCCCACCCCGCCCGCGGCGCCCGCGCCGGGCGCCTCCCGGACGTCCCGGCCGGTCGCCCCGGCGACCAGGTCGGCGAACCGGGTCAGCCCCGCCTCCAGGACCACCAGGTCCGCGCCGCCGGCGCCCTTCTGCGGACCGTAGACGGCCGCGGCGCCGCGCGGCCCGAGCAGCGGGTTGTCCACGTCGCAGGCCACCACGACCTCGACCCCGCCCAGGGCGCCGGCCAGCGGGCCGAGGTCGATCTCCGCGAGCCTGCGCAACGCGGCACCGCCCGGCGGGAGTTCGACGCCGTCGGCGTCCAGCAGCCGCACCCCGAGCGCCTGCAGCATGCCGGCGCCGCCGTCCGTGCTCGCACTGCCGCCGAGGCCCAGGACGATCCGCTCGACGCCGAGCGAGACCGCCCTGGCGATCAGCTGGCCCACCCCGTAGGACCCGGCCGAGAGCGGCGCGGTCCGGCCGCCGGGCAGCCGGGCGAGGCCGCAGGCCTGCGCCAGCTCGACCACCGCGGTGTCGCCCCGGACGGCCAGCGCGGCGTCCACCGGCAGTCCGGTCGGGCCGGCCACCTTCGCCGGGACCCTGCCGAAGCCGGCCGCGAGCGCGGCGGCCAGAGTGCCCTCGCCGCCGTCGGCGACGGGCAGTTCGCGCACTTCGGTGCCGGGCGCGGCGCGCCGGATGCCGGCGGCGATCCGGGCCGCCGCCTCGGCGCCCTCCAGACTGCCCTTGAACTTGTCGGGGGCGACGACCACATGGCCCTGGTGGGGGGTGGGGGGCATGGCGCGCTCCTCGCTTCCGTACGGGTCTGGCGGTGGTTCCGCGGCGTGCTGTCCAGCATGGGCCCGGGGCGGCCGGGGGTGCGAGCCCCTCGCCCGGAGGGGCCGGGGCAGCTGCGGGCCGGGTCCGTCACCGGTGGCCCGGGGCAGCTGCGGGCCGGGTCCGTCGCCGGTCGTCAGGAGGGGTGCGTCCCCTCCCCGCCGGTCCCCCTCGTCCCGCTTCCGACGCACGAGGGGCTCCCCGCGGCGGGGAGGGGGCCGGGCGACGCGCACCGGGCACGACCGGAGTGCCCCCAGGGGGTACGTACGCGTCACCGGCCCGGGTCGACCGGCGGGCGGGCGGATGAGCCCCGGCCCGCCCACCGGTCGGATCCGCCCTCCTGGCGGCGCGGGCACGACCGGAATGGGTACACGCCGCCAGGAGGAGTTCGGGCCGGGGCTCCGCAGGCGGAGCCCCGGGCGGTGTTACGCGACCTCGCGCCCGGAGAGCCGCTCGACACCGCGCAGGAGCGCCGAGTGGTCGAGCGAACCGTCGCCGTTGGCCCGGGCGGAGGCGACCAGCTGGGCCACCACGGCACCGACCGGCAGAGCGGCGCCCACGGCACGGGCCGCGTCGGTGACGATGCCCATGTCCTTGTGGTGCAGGTCGATCCGGAAGCCGGGGGCGAACTCCCGGTTCAGCATGTTCGCCCGCTTGCGGTTGAGCACGGTGGAGCCGGCCAGACCGCCGCCGAGCACGTCCAGCGCGGCCGCGAGGTCGACGCCGGCGTTCTCCAGGAACACCACGGCCTCGGCGAGCACCTGGATGTTGGCCGCGACGATCAGCTGGTTGGCGGCCTTGACGGTCTGGCCCGCACCGGACGGGCCGACGTGGACGACCGTGGTGCCCAGTGCGTCGAACAGCGGCTCGGCCTCGGCGAAGTCCTCGGCGGCGCCGCCGACCATGATCGACAGGACGGCCTCGACGGCACCGGCCTCGCCTCCGGAGACCGGGGCGTCCAGGGTGCGGACGCCCTTCTCCCCGGCGGCGGCCTCGACCCTGATCGAGGTCTGCGGGGTGATCGAGGACATGTCGATCAGCAGGGTGCCGGTCCGGGCGTTCTCCAGCACGCCGCCCTCCCCCAGGACGACCTGCTCGACCTGCGGGTCGGCCGGGACCATCGTGATGACCACCTCGGCGTCCCGCACCGCCTCCGCGATGCTGCCGGCGCCGTGGCCGCCGGCCGCCACCAGGGCGTCGATCGGCGGCCGGGTGAGGTTGAAGCCGGTGACGTGGTGGCCGGCCTTGACCAGGTTGGCGGCCATCGGGCTGCCCATGATGCCGAGGCCGATGAAGGCGATCTTGCGGCTCATCGCGTCGAGGTTCCTTACGTGTGCGCGGGTGGGTGGTCGGGGCGGGCCGGCGGCGGTACCTGACGGCGCCGCTCGGCGGCGGTCGTCGGCGGCGCTACTCGGCGGCGGTCGTCGGCGGCGGTCGTCGGCGGCGCTACTTGGCGGCGCGCAGCTCGCGCGGCAACCACCCGAAGCTGTCGGTGCTGACCCCGCCGGAGGGGCGGTACTCGAGGCCGATCGAGCCGGTGTAGCCCGCCGCCGAGAGCCGGGCGAACAGGTCCTCGAAGTCCAGCTCGCCGGTGCCGGGCTCGTTGCGGCCCGGGGTGTCGGCGATCTGCACGTGGCCGATGCGGTCGGCGTGGGTGTCGATGACCGCCGCCAGGTCCTCGCCGTTCCTGGCCAGGTGGTAGAGGTCGCAGAGGAACCTGGCGTTTCCCAGGCCGGTGGCGGCGTTGACCCGGTCGACCACCTCGACCGCGGCGGCGGCCGAGACCAGCGGGTAGTCCGGGGACTCGGCCCGGTTCAGGGCTTCGATCAGCAGGACGGCGCCGATCCCGTGCGCGGCCCGCGCGGCGAGCGCCAGGTGCTCCAGCGCGAGGGCGTCCTGTTCGGCCGGGTCGACGCCCTCGACCCGGTTGCCGTACAGCGCGTTGAGCGCGGTGGCGCCGAGCGAGGCGGCGAGTTCCGCGGCGACCGGGAGGTTGGCGCGGAAGCGGTCCCGCTCGGAGGGCACCGAGACGGTTCCGCGGGCCCCCTTGCTCAGGTCGTCGAGGAGGTTGAGTCCGGTGAGCCGCACGCCTGCGTCGGTGAACGCCTTGCGCAGCGCGTCCAGTTCGGCCTGCGCGGGGTCGTGTTCCGCACCGAAGGGCCACCAGAGTTCGGCCGCGGTGAAGCCGGCCGCGGCGGCCGCGGCGGGGCGCTCCAGGAGCGGCAGTTCACCGAACAGGATCGACAGGTTGACCGTGAAGCCGTGCTTGGCGGCCGCCGTCACGTCGCTCACCTCTCATCTCTCTTCCCCCGACCTTCCCCGGCATCGTGAATTCCACAATGCGGAAGGGAGATTCTGTGTGGTGGAAGCATCTCCGCCCGCCGGGCGAGTGTCAAGGGAGTCGCAACATTTTGTTGAAGAAGCCCCGAGGGTTCGCCACGACCGGGGCCGGAGCGTTCGATCACCCGGCCCCCACCCGCCCGCAACCCCCGCTCGCTACAGTGACCCCGTGCGATTGATGGTGGAGTTCACGACAGAACCGTTCGAACTGGACACGTTCCCGGAGCACGCCTCGGCGGCCCGCAAGGTCGTCGACGAGGCCGGCCTGTCCGTGTCCGTCGGCCCCTTCGGCACCGGCGCCGAGGGCGGGGCCGAGCAGGTGCTCGCCGCGGTGACCAAGCTGCTCAAGGAGACCCTGGACGCCGGGGCGACCCGGATCTCCGTCCAGGTCAGCGTGCTGGGCGAGGAGGACGGTACGCCGTGACCGAGAACGTGGAACACCCGCTCGCCGCGGCGGTGAAGCCGCTGCTGGCCGCGGTCGGCGCGACGCCCGTCCCCCTGGACGAGGCCAAGCCCGACGACGTGGTCCTGGAGTGGGAGGGCTCGCCGGCCCTGGCCGTGCGGCTGCCGCACCTGAGCAGCGCGCTGGACCGGCTGCTCGCCGAGATGACCCGCCAGTTCGACGGCCGCCCGCTGGCCGAGCTCGACCGCCTGGAGAAGCAGCGGGTCGTCGCCCTGCTGGAGGAGCGCGGGGCGTTCACCGTCCGCCACGGCGTGGAGACCGTCGCCTCGGCCCTGGGCGTCAGCCGCTTCACCGTGTACAACTACCTGAACCGCCAGGACGGCGCGAAGTCGTCCTGACGCCCGGTTCGGCGCCTCCGGGGCGCGTGCGGCCCCCGCCCCGGGGCTTCCGAACGGGTGACCCCGCCGGCACGGCAGGACTGGATCGGCCTGCGGCGGGGCACACTTGGCGAATCGCACACGAAAGGGCCCGGTCTCGTGGCCCGGTTCAAAACGTAACCACCAACCGTTCAACAAAGTGTTGACGGCCGGGTGGGGCCGATCTAGCTTTTCCGGGTGGCACCACTCTTCAGGAGGTCCACTCGTGACCAACCACCCCCACCCTCACCCCCACGCCCTCGACGCCCTGACCGCGGCCGGCACCGCGGAACTGGAAGAGGTCCTGCTGGAGGTCTGCTCCAGCCCCCGCTGGGCCGCCGCGGTCGCGGCGACCGGCCCCTGGTCCGACCGTGACGCCCTGCTCGCCGCCAACGCGGCGGCCACGGCCTCCCTGACGGCCGAGGACCTGCGCGACGCGATGGCCGGCCACGCCCGGATCGGCGAACCCACCGCGGGCGACACCGTCTCCGAGCGCGAACAGGCCGGAATCCAGGGCGTGGACCGGGCGCTCCTCGACGAACTGCGCGAGGCCAACGCCGCCTACGAGGCCAAGTTCGGCCATGTGTTCCTGATCTGCGCGACCGGCCGCACCGCGGCCGGCATGCTCGCCGCCCTGCGCGAGCGCCACCCCCACGACGCCGCCACGGAGGCGGAGATCGTCCGCGGAGAGCTGCGCAAGATCAACGACATCCGGCTCAACCGCCTGCTCGACACGAACTGACGCATCGCCGGAATGACTGCCGCAACCCCGCCGCACGTCGCGCAGGATTCCACCAGGCGCACCTCGCCGCGAATCTGACACATCATCACCCCTGCCATCAGTAAGGTCACTTCACCCATGGCTGGCATCTCCACCCACGTGCTCGACACCAGCCTCGGCCGCCCGGCCGAGGGTGTCCCGGTCGAGCTCGCGCTGCACACCGAGGGTGGCTGGCAGGTGCTCGGCACCTCCGCCACGGACTCCGACGGCCGGGTCAAGGACCTGCCGGCCGTGGAGGCGGGCTCGGTCGTCCGGCTGCTCTTCGACACCGGCGCGTACCTCGCGCCCGGGTCCTCCGAGCCGCCGTTCTTCCCCGAGGTCTCGATCGTCTTCACGGTCGCGCCCGACCAGCACCACTACCACGTGCCGCTGCTGCTCACCCCGTTCGGCTACTCGGTCTACCGCGGAAGCTAGTGGACCGACCTCGAGAACCCAGGAGCCACGTCATGGCCCACGTACTCGGTCAGAACCAGTACGGCAAGGCGGAGAACCGCATCGTCCGGATCCACCGCGACTCCACCCGGCACGAGATCAAGGACCTGAACGTCTCGGTCTCGCTCCGCGGTGAGTTCGAGGACGTCCACCTCACCGGATCCAACGCCAACTGCCTCCCCACCGACACCACCAAGAACACCGTGTACGCCTTCGCCAAGGAGTACGGCATCGAGTCGGCCGAGGCGTTCGGCATCCTCCTGGCACGCCACTTCGTCGACGACACCGAGCGCGGCGTCGTGCACGGCGCCCGGATCCGGATCGAGGAGTACGCCTGGGACCGGATCCGCACCCCGGACAGCTCGGCCCGCTTCATCGGCTCCGAGGAGGTCGGCCACTCCTTCGTCCGCAGCGGCCGGGAGGTCCGCACCAGCGAGATCGTCTACGACGGGCAGTCCGTCCAGGTCGTCTCCGGCCTGAAGGACCTGGTCGTCATGAACTCCACCAACTCGGAGTTCTGGGGCTACATCAAGGACGACTACACCACCCTCCAGGAGGCGTACGACCGCATCCTCGCCACCCAGGTCACCGCCCGCTGGAAGTTCGGCTACGGCGGCGGGGCCGGCGAGGCCCAGCCCAACTGGAACCGCTCCTACACCCAGGTGAAGCGGCACCTGCTGGAGGCCTTCGCCGAGACCTACTCCTACTCGCTGCAGCAGACCCTGCACGCGATGGGCACCCGGGTCCTCGACAACCGCGCCGAGGTGGACGAGGTCCGCCTCGAACTGCCCAACAAGCACCACTTCCTGGTCGACCTGGAACCGTTCGGCCTCAAGAACGAGAACGAGGTCTACTTCGCCGCCGACCGGATGTACGGCCTGATCGAGGGCACCGTGCACCGCGAGGGCGTCGTCCCGGTCATCCCGGTCGCCTGACGTTCCCCCAGCAGGTGGACGCCGCCCGGCATCGCCGCTCCTTCCGGCCCGCGCGGGCCGGTCGCACCGGGCGGGGCCGCTCCACCGCCCCCACCCCCGCACCACCCGTACCAGCAGTTTCTCCCCCACCCACCGGAGTTCGTGTCTGCCTCGCGGCGGCCGGCCCGGGGCGCACCGGAGAGGCCGGCCGAGGGACCCTTGCACCGCCGTCCCGCCCTCGGCCACATCGGCACCAGCCGCACTCCGGCGCCACGGGCGCGCCGGGAGCCACGGGCACAAGAGGGGCTCGACATGGCACCCAGCAACACCACCAGTACAGACGGCGGTTCCACCCCGGCAAGACCCCACGGCCCGGACGGCACGCCGGCACACCTCCCCGGTGCGCCGCCCGGGCACGGGACCCACCCCGTGGACGAGGTGCTGCCCCCGGTGAAGCTGTTCTCCACCGGGCTCCAGCACGTCGCCGCGATGTACGCGGGAGTCGTCGCACCCCCGCTCATCGTCGGCGCCGGCGTCGGGCTCTCCCCCGCCGAACTCGCCCTGCTCATCTCGGCCAGCCTGTTCACCGCCGGACTGGCCACCCTCCTCCAGACGCTCGGCGTCTGGAAGATCGGCGCGCGACTGCCGTTCGTGAACGGCGTCTCCTTCGCGGGGGTCGCACCCATGATCGCCATCGCGAAGGAGCACGGACCGAAGACCGCCCTACCGGTGATCTTCGGAGCGGTGATCGTCGCGGGGCTCCTGTGCTTCCTCGCGGCGCCGTACTTCTGCAAGCTCATCCGGTTCTTCCCCCCGGTCGTCCAGGGCACCGTGATCACCCTCATCGGGGTGTCCCTGCTTCCGGTGGCGGTCAACTGGGCGCGCGGCGGCTCGCCGGGCGCCCCCGGGTACGGCTCCATGCGGGCCGTCGGCCTCGCCGCGGTCACCCTCACCGCGGTGGTGCTCTGCAACCGGCTGCTGCGCGGATTCTGGCAGCAGCTGTCCCTGCTCATCGGGCTGGCGCTCGGCACCCTGGTCGCCTTCCCGCTGGGGCTGGCCGACTTCGGCGCGGTCGGGGACGCGAAGGTCTTCTCGCTCCCGTCTCCGTTCCACTTCGGCGCGCCCGTGTTCGACGCCGCCGCGATCGTCTCGATGTGCATCGTCATGGTGGTCTCGATGACCGAGTCCACCGCCGACATGCTCGCCCTCGGCCGGATCGTCGACCGCGAGGCGGACGAACCCACCCTCGCCGCCGGCCTGCGGGCCGACGGTCTGGCCACCGCGCTCAGCCCCGTCTTCAACGGCTTCGCCGCCAGTGCCTTCGCCCAGAACATCGGGCTGGTGGCGCTGACGAGGATCCGCAGCCGCTTCGTGGTCGCGGCCGGCGGCGGCATCCTCGTCCTGCTGGGGCTGTTCCCCGTGCTGGGCTCGCTCGTCTCCCTGGTTCCGCAGCCCGTCCTCGGCGGCGCCGGGATCGTGCTCTTCGGCACGGTCGCGGCCAGCGGCATCCGCACCCTCGCGGAGGCCGGCATGGAGTCCGGCTCGAACACCGTGCTGGTGTCGGTCTCGCTCGGTGTCGGGATCGTCCCGATCGCCGTGCCGACGTTCTACGACTCCTTCCCGGAGGCCGCCCGGACCCTGCTGCACTCCGGGATCTCGGCCGGCTGCGTGATGGCCGTCCTGCTCAACCTGCTCTTCCACCACGTCGGGGCCGCCCGCCGGGCCGGGTCCGGATCCGGGTCCGGGTCCGGCCCGGCCGCCGGCGGCGCGACGGGTCCGACCGTTCCGAAGGGCCCGACAGTTCCGAAGGCGACACCGTCCTGACCGGCTTACCGCGGGGCGCGCACCATTCGGTACGCGCCCTCCCGGCCCTCCCCTAGGAGTCACACCATGGCAGTCCAGCCCCCTCCCGCCGACCAGCGGATCGTGATCGAGAACGCCGCGATCGCCACCGTGGACGCGCACGACACCGAGTACGCCCGCGGCCACGTGGTCGTCCTCGGCAACACCGTCGAGACGGTGGGCGACGGCCCCGCCCCCGCGTGGCTGGACAACGTGGTGCGCCGGATCAACGGCGAGGGCCACCTGATCACCCCCGGCCTGGTCAACACCCACCACCACTTCTACCAGTGGATCACCCGCGGGCTGGCCCAGGACGACATCCTCTTCGACTGGCTGGTCGCCCTCTACCCGACCTGGGCACGGATCGACGAGAAGCTCGTGCACGCCGCCACCCAGGGCTCCGCCGCCGCACTCCTCAAATCCGGCTGCACCACCGCCTCCGACCACCACTACGTCTTCCCGAAGGACGGCGGCGACGTCCTCGGCGCCTCCGTCGAGGCCGTCCGGGAACTCGGCCTGCGATTCACCGCGCTGCGCGGCTCGATGGACCGCTCCCGGAAGGACGGCGGGCTGCCGCCGGACCACGCCGTCGAGGAACTCGACGACATCCTGGCCGCCTCCGAGGCCGCCGTGGACCGCTACCACGACTCCTCCTACGGCTCGATGCTGCACGTGGCCCTCGCACCCTGCTCGCCCTTCTCCGTCTCCACCGACCTGCTGCGCCGGACCGCCGAACTCGCCCGCCGCAAGGGCGTCCGCCTGCACACCCACGGCTCGGAGACCGCCGAGGAGGAGGAGTTCTGCAAGGAGCTGTTCGGCATGGGGCCCACCGACTACTTCGAGTCGGTCGGCTGGCTCGGCGAGGACGTCTGGATGGCGCACTGCGTGCACATGAACGACTCCGACATCGCCAAGTTCGCCGAGACCGGCACCGGCGTCGCCCACTGCCCGTCCTCCAACGCCCGGCTGGCGGCCGGCATCGCCCGGGTGCCCGACATGCTCCGGGCCGGCGTCCCGGTCGGGCTCGGGGTGGACGGCACCGCCTCCAACGAGTCCGGCGAGCTGGGGACGGAGCTGCGCAACGCGCTGCTGATCAACCGGCTGCACGGCTCCCCCGCCGCGCTGACCGGACGGCAGGCGCTGCGGCTGGGCACGATGGGCGGCGCCCGGGTGCTCGGCCGGCAGGACGAGATCGGCTCCATCGAGGCCGGCAAGCTCGCCGACCTGGCGCTGTGGAAGATCGACGGGATCATGCACTCGTCCATCGCCGACCCGGTCGCCGCGCTCACCTTCGGCGCGCTGCCGCCGCTGTCGGTGCTGTTCGTCAACGGCAACGCGGTGGTCGAGAAGGGGCAGCTGACCACCGTCAACGAGGACCGGATCGCGCGCGACTGCGCCCGCGCCGCGCGCGAGCTGGCGGCCCGTCCGGTCTGACGCCCGGACCGGGTCCGGGGCCGGGGTCGGGGCCGGGGGCGGGTCCGGGGCCGGCGTCTGGTCCGGTGTCGGATCCCGTTCGGCACCCGGGCCGGGGCCGTGGTTCACCCCCGTACTCCCGGGGGCGCCCAGGGACGGTGCGCCTCCGGGCTCCGCGCGGCGCGGGACGGCGGACAGGTGACAGGTGACAACTTTCATCATCTGTCATCTGACATCTGTTGTCCGTTGTCCGTTGTCCGACATCTGTTCGCCGCTCCCGGCACGCGGACCGCGGCCCCGGACCCACGGCGAGGGTCCGGGGCCGCGGCATGTCCAGGGCCGCGCGCGGGCGGGGAACAGCGGACGGATGACAGATGACAACTTTCGTCAGCTGTCATCCGTCCGCCGTCATCCGTCGGATGTCAGCGCTCAGCCGTCGGGCCGTCGGGCCGTCAGGCCGTCCGTCCCAACGTGGCCAGGTAGGTGCGCCAGCCACCGTGGTGGGTGATCTCGCGGTGCACTCCGCGCTCGACCTCGCCACGGGCCAGCAGCATCGACAGACAGGCCGACCCGTCCTCCAACTCGATCACACCCAGCTCCAGTTCGCGCGGCTCGCCGGGGAGGATGACGTCCCGCAGGCGCTCCAGGCTGATGTCGTACAGCTCGCCCTCGATCGCGGTGTCGACGGCCGGATCGCGCAGGAGCCCCGGGCACACGTCGTCGATGGAGAAGAAGCGGTAGCCGGACGCCGTCCGGGCCGGCCCGATCAACGCGTCCGAGACCTTCGCGTGGAAGGGGCCGCCGACCATCGCCTGACCGTTGAAGAAGATGCGTGCCATGGTTCAACTCCTGTGCCGGGAAGTACCGGGAGGTACGGGAAAGAGCCGGGAATGTGCCGGAGAACGGAAGAGGCCGTTCCGTACGACGGCGGGGGGACGGGTGAATCCGTCGCCGTACGGAACGGAGCAGGGCGGGACGGGCCGGGGCCGTCCGGGCCGGGACGGCCGGGGCTCAGCCCAGCAGGCGGAGCGCCGGGAGGGTCAGGAAGTCCACGAACTCCTCGGCCAGGGCGACCTGTTCGAAGAGCCCGGCCGCCTCGCGCCAGCGTCCGGCTCCGTAGGCCTCCTCGCCCAACTCGGCGCGGAGTTCGGCCGACTCCCCGGCGACCAGGGCGCGGACCAGCTCCGCGGTGGCCTTCTCGCCGGTGTCGGACAGCACGACCCCGTTGTGGATCCACTGCCAGACCT